>NZ_JBHVRT010000003.1:273508-352768 GCF_042885555.1 Kitasatospora sp. NPDC058048
GGGGGGGTTTTTGCCGCCGGCCCCCCCCCCTCCCCACTATTAATGCTTCCCCCCCGCCCGCGGGGGGCGCGCTCTCTGCCGGCGGGCCCCACTCCCCCCGCGGCACGATCCCCCCGCCCCGCCCGTCATCCGTCCGGATTCGGACTGGACAGCTCCGCCGGAAGTCGGCGGAAGGGGATTCCCCGTGCGACCGGCGCGAAAACCACCCCGATGTCAGGGACAACAATTTGCCCGGCCGCCGACCCCCCACCCGTACGCACGGTAACCGCCCGAGCATTCCCGGCGACCAGGATGATGTGAGTGGCATGGGCAGGTCACACGTTTCCGGCCAGGCGGTTTGCCGCTGTTGCCCGATCTTGCGGAGGTGCCGCCACCGGTCGCCCGGTCGTACGGACAACCGGATGTGACAGAAGGCCGGTACAAGGGGAAGACTGCTCGACGTGACGTCTCGGAACCCGCGCGACCGTGATGCCCCGCTCCCGCCGACGATCGGTACCGGTGCGACGGTGACCCGTCTCCCCGGAACGGCCCAACGGCCCGCCGGTGGCAGGCCGGGCGGGGCGGGTGTCCCCCGTAACGGAGTACCCCGGCGGCGAGGGCCCGCTCCGGCTCCCGGGCGGGGCAGGGTTCCCGTGCCCGAGGGCTTCCCGGCACCCGCCGAGCTGGCGCCGCTGGCCCGCCGGATGCTGGTGGACGCCGTCCGCGTCGCCCGCTGGGCCGGTGAGCTGGCCGAGGTCGACAAGCGCGGCGAACTGCTCCCCGAGGACGCCCGCGAGGCCGGCCGGGCGCTGGCCATGACGGTCGGCGCCGCCGCCAAGGCATGGGGGCAGGCACTGCTGGTGGGCCTCGTGGAGCCCCGGGACGGCGGAGCCGGCCCCGGCTGGCGCCTGCACGCCTGGGAGCACGACGACGAGGCCGTGGTGCGCGGATGGTCGGCCATGTTCGACGCCTGGACCCTGCTCGCCCCGGTGCCGCCCGCCGCGCTGCGCGGCGTGTTCGCCGTGCTGGCCGGGCAGGCCGTGGACCAGGCCCCGCAGCTGCTCTCCTTCCTGCACCTGGTGGACGGCCCGGTCGCCGAGAGCGAACTGCTGGAACTGCTGCGCCGGGGCCTGGACGAGCGCCGGGTCGGCACCGGCCTCGGCGGACCGGGGCTGTCGCCGGTGCCGCACGCGGCCTCGGCCGTCTCCGCCGTCCGCGGCACCTGCCGCGCGCCGCAGATCGACACCCCGGCCGCGCCGGCCGACGTGGCCGCCGTCCTGGACTGGATGCTCGACGGCCTGGAGGCCGTCGGCGCCCTGGTGCGCAGGAACGATGCCGCGGAGCTGTCGCCGCTCGGCCACTGGGCGGTGCGGGCCAAGCTGGAGGAGATCTGCACGGTCGCGCAGACCGCGGCCGGGCACATCGAGCAGAGCGCCTTCGAGCTGCTGAACGCGTGTGCGGACTACTCGCCGGGCCCGGCCCGCGCCGAGTTCCGCGCGTGGGTCGCGGCCCGTCCGGCGGACCGGGCCGTGGGCGAGCTGCTGGAGGCCGCCCGGGGCGACGACGCGCTGGTGCGCGGACTGGCCTTCGAGGCGCTGCGGGTGGCCGGCGGCCCGGCCGAGCAGGCGGTGCGCGCGGCGGTGGACGCGCCGGTGCTGCGCCCCTACGCGCTGCTGTGGCTGGCGGAGCGCGCCGACGAAGGCGTCTCCCCGGCGGACGTGCTGGGCGCGGAGGACGCGGCCTGGCTCTGGGTGGACACCGCGGCCGCGGTGCTCGACCACGGCGAGACCGAGCTGCTGGTGGGTCATGTCGAGGGCGCCTCGGCGGGCGACCCGGTCCGGCTGTTCGCCCGGGCCCGGCAGTCCGGTCACCCGCGGGCGGCCTCGGTGCTGACGGCGGTCTCGGGCGTGCACCCGGACCCGGGCGTGGCCCGGGCGGCCCGCCGCTCGGCGTTCAGCGTGCACACCGGTGGCGCCTGAGTTTTATGACTTTTGCGGGGACGTTCGGGGTCCGCGGCGACCGCGACGGCGGCTCCGGCGTCCGCGTCGAGGCCTGCTCCGGCGTCCGTGTCGAGGTTCGCTCGGGTCTCCGCTCGGACGGCTCCTGAGCCCCGCACCCGCGGCGCTCGATTGTTATGACATACGAGAAGGGCCCGGAACCAACAGGTTCCGGGCCCAACTCTTATGACTTTTGCGGGGACTCAGCCGAGCCGGGACTCCGCCCGCCGGGCGCGGACGTCGCCGACCTTCTGCCCCACCTTGCGGCGGATGACCAGCAGCGGTGCCATCGCCGCGAGAGTGATCTGGGCGAACGCGCCGACGTGCATCAGCTGGTTGCCACCGGGCAGGCCGGTGGCCCAGGCGGCCAGGCAGCCGATGGAGACCACGATCCAGCAGAGCGTCGCGGTGGCCAGCAGCCCCTGCGGCTTCGGGTACTCGATCCGGCTGACCATCAGGTACGCGGCGCCGAAGATGGCGAGCAGACCGGGCAGGAACGGCGGGTCGAGCAGCACGATGGCGATCACCGTCATCGCGCCCATCGGGCAGGGCATGCCCTGGAACACCCCGGGCCGCATCTTGACGGCCGAGAAGCGGGCCAGCCGCAGGACCACCGCGAGCAGCACCGTGATGGCGATGAGCGCCGAGAGCTTGCTGTTGGAGCCCTGGGAGACCATGCCCCAGACCGCGACGAAGTAGGCCGGCGCGATGCCGAAGCTGATCAGGTCCGCCAGGTTGTCCAGTTCCGCTCCGAGGGCGGAGGAGCGCAGCTTGCGCGCCACCAGGCCGTCGAAGAGGTCGCACATCGAGCCGATCAGCAGCAGCGTGACCGCGGTGGCGGCGCTGTGCCGGTCCGGAGCGGCGTCCGGGTTGGTGATGTGCGGGACCAGGACCCCGGTGGTGATCGAGTAGATCGCCAGGAAGCCGCAGACGGCGTTCCCCAGGGTCAGGAAGTCGGCGGTGGACAGGTGCTGAGGAGAGCGCGGGGCGCGCAGCTCGCGGTCGCGCGCCCAGCGGCGGCGGCGCAGGGCCGTCTCCTCGTCGTCCAGGCCGACGATTGTCTCAGGATCAGTCACGGTCAAGGCGCGTCACCCCGGCTGTGGTCTTCTGGCCGACCTCGACGCCGACCTCGACGCCGGCCGGCAGGTAGGTGTCGACCCGGGACCCGAACCGGATCAGACCGATCCGGTCGCCCTGCTCGACCTTGGTTCCGGCGTCCATGTACGGCACGATGCGTCGGGCCACGGCCCCCGCGATCTGCACCATCTCGATGTCGCCGAGCTCGGTGTCGAAGTGCCAGACGACCCGCTCGTTCTGGTCGCTGTCCTTGTTGAACGCGGGGACGAAGCCGCCCGCGACGTGCTCGACCGACGTCACCGTGCCCGGCAGGGGCGCGCGGTTGACGTGGACGTTGAGCGGGCTCATGAAGATCGCGACCCGGGTGCGGCCGTCCGGCCAGGCGTCGATGCTCTGCACCACGCCGTCGGCGGGGGAGATCACTCTGCCCGTGCCGATCTCACGCTCGGGGTCGCGGAAGAACCACAGCATGCCCGCGCTGAGCGCGCAGGCGGGTACCGCAGCCAGGGCCCACTTGCCGCTGCGCCGGGTGAGGGCGGTGGTCACGGCGGCCGTGGCGAGAGTGGGGACGAACCAGGGGGTGGCTCCGCGCGCGATGGTCACGCGGGGTCGCCGACCGGCCGTCGGGGCTGCGAGGGCATCGCGGTCCGTGACGGAGGTGTGAGGGGACGGGCTGATGGGCATCGAAGACCTTTGTCGCGGGGGATCATGGCCGCTGGACGGGGGCCACCGCGGGATCGGTAATAGAGGGACGGCTTGCTGTCCCGGTGGATGCTATCGGGAGCACACGGTGGGTGGGCAACCCGCCTGCTCGTTCATGTGTCCGGTGGCGGCGCGTGTGCGCGTCCACTCCTACGACCGTAGCTCGACCCGGTCCGGTTCCCAAGGGACCCGACAGGGCTGGTGACTCTTGTCTCAACGGGTGCGCCGACGGAACCCGACGGGGCGAAACGGCCGTAGCGGCCGCAAGCGGGTGTGCGGAAGCGGCCGCCGGGCGCGTCGTTGCAGCTGTACGCCCTGCGGCCGCTTCCGGAGGGCCGTGCCGGACCCAGGCGGACCAGGCCGGGCCCGTGACGGGGCACGGCGCTCCGCCGGCGCGGGCCCGCACGCCCGTCGACCGGCGGTTCGAGGGGGCCGCCCGGCGACGTGGTCCGTCGGCGGGCGGCCCGGGGATCAGTCGGCGATCCGGTACTCCTCCAGGAGCCGGCGTCCGACGATCATCTTCTGGATCTCCGCAGTACCTTCACCGATGAGCAGCATCGGGGCCTCGCGGTAGAGGCGCTCGATCTCGTACTCCTTGGAGAAGCCGTAGCCGCCGTGGATGCGGAAGGCGTCCTCGACGACCTCCTTGCAGTACTCGGAGGCGAGGTACTTGGCCATGCCGGCCTCGAGGTCGTTGCGCTCGCCGCTGTCCTTCTTGCGGGCGGCCATGACCATCATCTGGTGGGCGGCCTCGACCTTGGTGGCCATCTCGGCGAGCTTGAACTGGATCGCCTGGTGCTCGGCGATCTTCTTGCCGAAGGTGGAGCGCTGCTGGGCGTAGGAGATGCCGAGCTCGAAGGCGCGGCGGGCGACGCCGCAGCCGCGGGCGGCGACGTTGACGCGGCCGACCTCGACGCCGTCCATCATCTGGTAGAAGCCGCGGCCCGGGATGCCGCCGAGGATGCGGTCGGCCGGGATGCGGACGTCCTGGAGGACCAGCTCGGTGGTGTCGACGCCCTTGTAGCCCATCTTCTCGATCTTGCCGGGCACGGTCAGGCCGGGAACCGTGGGGTTCGGGCCGAAACCGGCCTCCTTCTCGATCAGGAAGGTGGTCATGTTCTTGTACGGCGTGTTGCCGCCCTCGTCGGTCTTGCAGAGGACCGCGACCAGGGTGGAGGTGCCGCCGTTGGTGAGCCACATCTTCTGGCCGTTGAGGACGTAGAACTCCCCGTCCTTGACGCCCTTGGTGGAGATGGCCGAAACGTCGGAGCCGAGGCCCGGCTCGGACATCGAGAAGGCGCCGCGGATCTCGCCGGCGGCCATCCTCGGCAGGAAGTGGTCCTTCTGCTCCTGGGTGCCGTGGGCGTTGATCATGTGCGCCACGATGAAGTGGGTGTTGACGATGCCGGAGACCGACATCCAGCCGCGGGCGATCTCCTCGACCACCAGGGCGTAGGTGAGCAGCGACTCGCCGAGGCCGCCGTACTCCTCGGGGATGGTGAGGCCGAACAGGCCGAGCTGCTTCATGCCCTCGACGATGGCGGTCGGGTACTCGTCCTTGTGCTCCAGCTCGGTCGCGACCGGAATGATCTCCTTGTCGACGAAATCCCGCACGGTGGCGAGGATGTCCCGCTGGATCTCGGTGAGGCCGTCGGTCTGTGCGAGGCGTCCCATCGTGCGGCTCCGGAAAGGTCTGAGGGGCTACGGAAAGTCGGGGATTCCCCCCGGGGGGGGGGATTGCGGGGGCCCTGCCGGCGTGGCTGCGGCAGCAGGGCCCCCGGTACCGGGTGGGGCGCGGCCGATGACGGCGGCCTGCCCGTCCGGGGTCTCTCGAGGGGGCTCTCCGTCCGTGGAGGGAGGGCCCCCTATAGAGGGGAGAGGCCGAGAAGGCGGGGAGGGAGGGGCTCAGGAGAGCGGGGTCGGACGACCGGGCTGCTCGCCGCCGCGCTCCTTGATGTACGTCTCGGTCGGCACCATCACCTTGCGGCGGAAGACGCAGACGACCGTGCCGTCCTGCTTGTACCCCTTGGTCTCGACGTACACGATGCCGCGGTCGTCCTTGGACTTGGACGGCCACTTGTCGAGCACGGTGGTCTCGCCGTAGAGGGTGTCGCCGTGGAAGGTCGGTGCGACATGCCGCAGCGACTCGATCTCCAGGTTGGCGATCGCCTTGCCGGAGACGTCCGGGACGGACATGCCGAGCAGCAGCGAGTAGATGTAGTTGCCCACCACGACGTTCCGGCCGAAGTCCGTCGTCTTCTCCGCATAGTTGGTGTCCATGTGGAGCGGGTGGTGGTTCATGGTGAGCAGGCAGAAGAGGTGGTCGTCGTACTCGGTGACCGTCTTGCCGGGCCAGTGCTTGTAGACCGCGCCGACCTCGAACTCCTCGTAGGTGCGTCCGAACTGCATGCCGTGGGCCCTCAGCTTTCCGGGATCTCGAACTTGGTGGTGCGCTGCATGCCCGCGGCCCGGCCCTTGCCGGCGACGACCAGCGCCATCTTGCGGCTGGCCTCGTCGATCATCTCGTCGCCGAGCATGGCGGAGCCCTTGGCGCCGCCCGCCTCGGAGGTGCAGTAGTCGTACGCGTCGAGGATCAGCTCGGCGTGGTCGTAGTCCGCCTGCGAGGGCGAGTAGATCTCGTTCGCGGCGGCGACCTGGTCCGGGTGGAGCACCCACTTGCCGTCGAAGCCGAGGGCGGCCGAGCGGCGGGCGACCTCGCGGTAGCCCTCCTGGTTGCGGATCTGGAGGTACGGGCCGTCGATCGCCTGGAGGTCGTTGGCGCGGGCGGCCATCAGGATGCGCATCAGGATGTAGTGGTAGGCGTCGGCGTTGTAGCCGGGCGGCTGCTCGCCGACGACCAGCGACTTCATGTTGATGGAGGCCATGAAGTCGGCGGGGCCGAAGATGATGGTCTCCAGCCGGGGCGAGGCCTCGGCGATGGCGTCGACGTTGATCAGGCCCTTGGCGTTCTCGATCTGCGCCTCGATGCCGATCCGGCCGACCTCGAAGCCCATGGTCTTCTCGATCTGGGTGAGCAGCAGGTCGAGCGCCTTGACCTGCTCGGCGTCCTGCACCTTGGGCAGCATGATGCAGTCGAGGTTGGGGCCGGCGCCCTCGACCACGGTGATCACGTCGCGGTAGGTCCAGTGCGTGGTCCAGTCGTTGACGCGCACGACGCGGGTCTTGCCGCCCCAGTCGCCGTTGTTGAGCGCGTCGACGATGTTGTGGCGCGCGCTCTCCTTGACCAGCGGGGCGCAGGCGTCCTCCAGGTCGAGGAAGACCTGGTCGGCCGGCAGGCCCTGGGCCTTCTCCAGGAAGCGCGGGTTGCTGCCCGGCACAGCGAGACAGGAGCGGCGCGGGCGCAGACGGTTCACAGCAGTCATAAGAATCGAGGGTTCCTTCCCAGTGGTCAGCTGGTCAGCTGTTCAGTTCGTGGCCGCGGTCGGTGCGGGCGTCCACGGCTGGAGCTTGTTGGCCAGCCGGATCTCGTCCACGATCCGGCCGATGATGGTGGTGATGCCGAAGTCCTTCGGGGTGAACACGGCGGCGACGCCGGCGGCCTTGAGGGCCTCGCCGTCCGCTGCCGGGATGATGCCACCCACGATCACCGGGACATCCTCCACCCCGGCGCGGCGCAGCCGCTTCAGGACGTCGGGCACCAGCTCGCTGTGCGCGCCGGAGAGGATGGACAGGCCCACGCAGTGCACGTCCTCCGCGACGGCGGCGGAGACGATCTGCTCCGGGGTCAGCCGGATGCCCTGGTAGACCACCTCGAAGCCGGCGTCGCGGGCCCGGACGGCGATCTGCTCGGCGCCGTTGGAGTGCCCGTCCAGGCCGGGCTTGCCGACCAGCAGGCGCAGCTTGCCGGCGCCCAGCTCCGCGGCGGTGGCGGCGACCGCGGCACGGACCTGCTCCAGCTCGCCGCCGGGCTCGGCGGCCACGGCGACGGGCGCGCCGCCGACGCCGGTGGGCGCGCGGTACTCGCCGAAGACCTCGCGCAGGGCGAAGGACCACTCGCCGGTGGTGACGCCGGCCCGGGCGCAGGCGAGCGTGGCCGGCATCAGGTTGGTCCCGGTGGCGGCGACGGCCTTGAGCTCGGTCAGCGACGCCTGGGCGGCGGCCTCGTCGCGCTGGGCGCGCCAGGCCTCCAGGGCGGCGAGCACGGACTGCTCGGAGGCCGGGTCGACCACCATGATCGCGGTGTCGAGGTCGGCGGTGAGCGGGCTCGGCTCGGTGGTGTCGAAGCAGTTCACCCCGATGATCTTGTCCTCGCCGGACTCGATCCGGGCCCGGCGGGCGGCGTGCGAGGCGACCAGGTTGGACTTCAGGTAGCCGGACTCGACGGCCGGGATCACCCCGCCCATCTCCAGCACCTTGGCGATCTCCGCCTCGGCGCCGGCCAGCAGCTCGTCGGTCTTGGCCTCGATCACCTCGGAGCCGTTGAAGATGTCGCCGTACTCCAGCAGGTCCGACTCGTACGCCAGTACCTGCTGGATGCGCAGCGACCACTGCTGGTCCCAGGGCCGGGGCAGGCCGAGCGCCTCGTTCCAGGCGGGCAGCTGGACGGCACGCGCGCGGGCGTCCTTGGAGAGGGTGACGGCCAGCATCTCCAGGACGATCCGCTGGACGTTGTTCTCCGGCTGGGCCTCGGTCAGGCCGAGCGAGTTGACCTGGACGCCGTAGCGGAAGCGGCGCTGCTTGGGGTCGGTGACGCCGTAGCGCTCCAGGGTGACCTTCTCCCACAGCCGGGCGAAGGCGCGCATCTTGCACATCTCCTCGACGAAGCGCACGCCGGCGTTGACGAAGAAGGAGATCCGGGCGACCACCTCGCCCATCCGCTCGGCCGGCACCTGGCCGGAGTCGCGCACGGCGTCGAGCACCGAGATGGCGGTGCACATCGCGTAGGCGATCTCCTGGACGGGCGTGGCCCCGGCCTCCTGCAGGTGGTAGCTGCAGATGTTGATCGGATTCCACTTGGGGATGTTGCCGACCGTGTAGGCGATCATGTCGGTGATCAGCCGCACCGACGGGCCGGGCGGGAAGACGTGCGTCCCGCGCGACAGGTACTCCTTGACGATGTCGTTCTGGGTGGTGCCGGTGAGCGTGGCGATGTCCGCGCCCTGCTCCTCGGCGACCACCTGGTAGAGCGCCAGCAGCCACATCGCGGTGGCGTTGATCGTCATGGAGGTGTTGGTCCGTTCGAGCGGGATGCCGTCGAACAGGGTGCGCATGTCGCCGACGTGGCCGACCGGGACGCCGACCCGGCCGACCTCGCCGCGGGCGAGGACGTGGTCGGAGTCGTAGCCGGTCTGGGTCGGCAGGTCGAAGGCGACGGACAGGCCGGTCTGGCCCTTCGCCAGGTTCCGCCGGTAGAGCGCGTTGGAGTCGCTCGCGGTGGAGTGGCCGGCGTAGGTGCGCATCAGCCAGGGCCGGTCGCGCTTCTGGGGCTCAGTCATCGGCGGGTCTCACACGTTCCTGAAGCGGTTGATGGCCGGCAGGTGCTTCTCGCGCAGCTCGGGGTCGGTGACGCCCAGGCCCGCCTCGGGGGCCAGGCAGAGCACGCCGACCTTGCCCTGGTGCTTGTTGTGGTGCACGTCCAGGGCGGCCTGGCCGGTCTCCTCCATGGAGTAGACCTTGGACAGGGTCGGGTGGATCTTGCCCTTGGCGATCAGGCGGTTGGCCTCGAAGGCCTCGCGGTAGTTGGCGAAGTGCGAGCCGACGATCCGCTTGAGCGACATCCACAGGTACCGGTTGTCGTACTGGTGCATGTAGCCGGAGGTGGAGGCGCAGGTGACGATGGTTCCGCCCTTGCGGGTGACGTACACCGAGGCGCCGAAGGTCTCCCGGCCCGGGTGCTCGAAGACGATGTCCACGTCCTCGCCGCCGGTGAACTCGCGGATCTTCGCGCCCAGGCGCTTCCACTCGCGCGGGTCCTGGGTGTGCTCGTCCTTCCAGAACTTGTAGCCCTCGGCGGAGCGGTCGATGATCGCCTCGGCGCCCATGGCGCGGCAGATCTCGGCCTTCTGGTCGTTGGAGACCACGCAGATCGGGGTGGCGCCGCCGGCCAGCGCGTACTGGGTGGCGTACGAGCCGAGGCCGCCGCTGGCGCCCCAGATCAGCACGTTGTCGCCCTGCTTCATGCCGGCGCCGTTGCGCGAGACCAGCTGGCGGTAGGCGGTGGAGTTGACCAGACCGGGGGAGGCGGCCTCCTCCCAGGTGAGGTGCTTGGGCTTGGGCAGTAGCTGGTTGGTCTTCACCAGGGCCAGCTGGGCCAGACCGCCGAAGTTGGTCTCGAAGCCCCAGATGCGCTGCTCCGGGTCCATCATCGTGTCGTTGTGGCCGTCCGCGGACTCCAGTTCGACCGAGAGGCAGTGCGCGACGACCTCGTCGCCCGGCTTCCAGGCGTTGACCCCGGCGCCGGTGCGCAGCACCACGCCGGCGAGATCGGAGCCGACCACGTGGTACGGCAGGTCGTGGCGCTTGGTGAGCGGCGACAGCCGGCCGTAGCGCTCCAGGAAGCCGAAGGTGGAGACCGGCTCGAAGATCGAGCTCCAGACGGTGTTGTAGTTCACCGCGCTCGCCATGACGGCGACCAGGGCCTCGCCGGGGCCCAGCTCGGGCAGGGCGACCTCGTCGAGGTGAAGGGACTTGCGGGGGTCCTTGTCGCGGCTGTCGAGGCCCGCGAACATCTGCTCCTCGTCCTTGTGGAGCGTCACCGCCCGGTAGGACTCGGGGAGCTTGATCGCCGCGAAGTCCGCCGACGTGGTGTCGGTGCTGATGATCGCGTCGAGGATTTCCTGCATGGCTGCCTCCGAAGGCGTACCTGTGTGAGGGCACAGGGCGTCTGGGGGAGCCGGGAGCGGACACCGGCTTCGCTGAGGTGGGTGGTGGGCGGGTCAGACTGGGCACCCGGGGTGGACCGGGCCGTTCTGGCTCTGCTCCCGGGGTGTGGGAACGCCGGACGACGGCGCGCCGAGGTGGGGAGCCGCGGCGCCGCGACTGGTGAGTAACAAGGTAGTGGCACCCTGTGCCACTCGTAAAGACACCGGGTGTCACGAATTCCGGCGGCCTCCGGGGCGGCGTGACGCGCGTTGCGCGGGCATGCGAAAGGCCCGCGCCGACTTCTCGGCGCGGGCCCTCGATACCGCTCTGACCTGCGTGAATACTGCGCTTACGACTCCCGGGCGCCACTCAGTGCGGCCCGGATGCTGTCCACCACGACCTCCAGTGGAGCATCCGTTCGGGCGACTGTGATGAGCACCTCACCTCCGGGACTGGCACTCAGTGCGCTCTCCGCCCCGGTGTCCCCCAGGGTCCCATTGGCACCCGGTGCCACCACCGATCCCCGACGCCTGGCACCCGGAGCGCTGGCGGCCCAGAAGGTCCGCCGGATCACCTCGAAGGAGTGGTCCAGCTGCGCCTCCACGTCGCCCCGGCCGCCGGCCCGCAGCCAGCGCCGCAGCACGTGGTTGTGTGCCGCGACCACCGCCGCCGCCGAGACCTCGGCCAGCATCGAGTCGTCCTCGCCGCCGCGCTGCCAGCCGGACGGGATGGACTCGCCGGTGTCGAAGCGCCCCAGCAGGTAGCGGGTGAACAGCCGCTCGTAGCGGGCCACCACGGCGATCTCCCGCTCGCGCAGCGCCGGGACCTGACGGATCAGCTGGTACCGCGCGACCGACACCCCCGGAGTGGAGGCGTACATCCGCAGCACCTCCTTGATGCCGCGGCAGACCACGTCCAGCGGGTGCTCCTCCGGCTCCGCACTGGCCAGCAGGTCGGCCACCCGCACCAGGGTGTCGTCGTGGTCCGGGAAGATCGCCTCCTCCTTGGACCGGAAGTACCGGAAGAAGGTGCGCCGGGCCACCCCGGCGGCGGCCGCGATCTGGTCGACCGTGGTCTCCTCGTAGCCCTGCGAGGCGAACAGCTCCATCGCGGCCGTGGCCAGGTCCTGGCGCATCTGCTGGCGCTGCGCCGCCGCCCGGCGGCTTCCCGGCCCGCCGTCCGGCCCGGTGCCCCCGGTCGAGGGGGCGGTCCGGCCGTCGCCGCCGTGCGGCCCGGCGGGGTGCTGCGGGGAGCTTGACTGAACCCGATCCATGTCCGGAACGCTACACGGCCCGGACGGCGCGGCCACGGCCCTTCCCCGCCGCACCGGTGCGACCGGACCGGTCACGGCCGGGCGGGGCCAGCGGGAGGACACCGTCCCGGGGCTCCAACCGGGTTGCGCGGAGGCCGCGGATCCGGCCGGCGGCGGCCCGTACGGGCCGCCCCCGGCCTGCGGCGTGGTCATCGGCGCGCGTGGTCGCGGAAGCCGCGGCCGGTCTTGCGGCCCAGGCAGCCCGCCGCGACCAGGTGCTCCAGCAGCGGCGCGGCGGCCAGGCCGGGCTCGCGGAACTCCTGGTGCAGCACCTGCTCGATCGTCAGCGAGACGTCCAGGCCGACCACGTCCAGCAGTTCGAACGGGCCCATCGGGTAGCCGCAGCCGAGCTTCATCGCGGTGTCGATGTCGTCCACCGTCGCATAGTGCTCCTGGAGCATCCGCACCGCGTCGTTCAGGTAGGGGAAGAGCAGTGCGTTGACGATGAAGCCGGCCCGGTCGCCGCACTCCACCGGGTGCTTGCGGACCCCGGCGGTCAGCTCCAGCACGGTGGCGGTGACGTCCGGCGCGGTCAGCACGGTGGAGACCACCTCGACCAGCTTCATCGCCGGGGCCGGGTTGAAGAAGTGCATGCCGATCACGTCCTGCGGCCGCGAGGTGGCGGTCGCGCAGCTGATCACCGGCAGCGAGGAGGTGGTGGTGGCGAGCACCGCGCCCGGCCTGACGATCTTGTCCAGGGTGGCGAACAGCTCCCGCTTGACCGCCAGGTCCTCGGCGACCGCCTCGACCACCAGGTCCACCTCGGCCAGTTCGGCGTACTGGCCGACCGGGGTGACCAGCGCCAGTGCGGCGTCCCGCGCCCCGGCGGACAGCCGGCCCTTGGCCACCGAGCGCTCCAGCGACTTCGCCAGCTGCGCCTTGGCCTTCTCGGCCTTCTCCTGGCTGCGGGCGGCCAGCAGCACCGGGTGCCCGGCCTTGGCGAACACCTCGGCGATGCCGGTGGCCATCGTCCCCGAGCCGCAGACGCCGACGGTGCGCACCGGCCGGCCCGGCACCTTCGGCCGGGCCGGCCCGGTGGCCGCGTCCACGGCCCGGGAGGAGCCCGGCGCCTCGTAGGTGTAGAAGCCGCGGCCGGTCTTGCGGCCCAGCAGCCCGGCGGCGACCAGCTGGCCGAGGATCGGGGCGGGCGCGTGCAGGCGGTCCCGGGACTGCTCGTACATCGCCTCCAGCACGGTGCGGGCGGTGTCGATGCCGATCAGGTCGAGCAGCGCCAGCGGGCCCATCGGCAGGCCGCAGCCGAGCCGCATCGCGGCGTCGATGTCCTCCCGCGACGCGTACTTGGACTCGAACATCGCGGCGGCCTGGTTCAGGTAGGCGAACAGCAGGCCGTTCACCACGAAGCCGGCCCGGTCGCCGGCCGCCACCGGCTCCTTGCCGAGGTCGCGGGCGAAGGCGGCGGCGTCCTCGGCGGTCCGCGGGGAGGTCAGCACGGTGCGGACCACCTCGACCAGCTTCATGCCGTGCACCGGGTTGAAGAAGTGCAGGCCGAGCACCCGCTCCGGACGGGAGGTCGCGGCGGCGATCCGGGTCACCGACAGCGCGGTGGTGCCGGTGGCCAGCACGGTGGCCTCCGGGCAGATCCGGTCCAGCTCGGCGAAGACCTCCCGCTTCAGCTCCAGCTGCTCGGGCACCTCCTCGATCACCAGGTCCGCCCCGGCGGCGGCCGCCAGTTCGTGGCCGACGGAGATCCGGGCCAGCAGCCCGGTGCGCTCCTCGGCGGTCAGCCGCTCCCGGTCGACCGCGTGCGCGGTGGCCTCCTCGATCCGGGCCAGTGCCCGGGCGGCCGAGTCCTCGGTGGCCTCGATGCCGATCACCCGGCGGCCGCTCTTGGCGACCGCCACCGCGACGCCGGCACCCATCGTGCCGAGGCCGACGACGGCGACAGTGGGGAAGGGACGCTCCATCTGTCCTGACTCCTAGTCATGAAGGGCCCGCGCGTGCTCCGGAGGGCACGCCGCCGCGCCCGGACGCGCGCCGGGGGCGGCCGCCGCCGGAGGAGGGTCCACGCGCGGGGGCTGGGGAGATGACGGGGTGCGGCGCATCCGGGCAGGGGCCGGTCCGCTCCGGCCGAACTGCGGATGTGCCGTGGTGCTCAGGCGCTCGAAGGTGAAGGAAGCGGCTCTGATACGAGGAGGAACCCGGCCCGCCGCGGTCCGCGGCACCTGCCGGTGAAAGCGCACCGCGCGGGCGCCGGAGAAGCGGCGACCGCGGCCTGCCGCCGGTGCGGCTCCCGAAGCCCGGCGGAGGTGCGTGTCCGGCCACTGTAGCGAAGCTACTGATGAGTAGGAAGGGGGCGTGGGCGGAAAACCGTTCGGGGCCGTGGGCGGGCGTTCGCTAGGGTGATCGACGCGGGGGCGGCTCCGCGGCGTGCTTCCTTCTCACTCATCTGCAAAATGAACCCGAGTGCGCCCACTCTCCGCCCCCGCTTCGTCGTATCCACCGGGGGAAGAGCAGTGAAGAAGCAGAACGCCGTGGTGCCCGAGGCCGCACTGGACGCCTACCTGCTGCACCGCCACGGGATGGTCCGGGTCGAGCCCGGAGCCGGGCCCGACGAGCCCCTGCCGTGGTCCGCCCAGGGGCTGGTCGCCCTGGAGGCCGACCTCGTCCGGCGCGGCCACGTGCTCACCGCCCCGCTGCGCGCCGCGCTCGGCCGGCTGCGCCCGCTCGACCTCGCCGCGGCCGGCACCCGGCTGCTGCGCGGCATCGACGCGATGCTCGGCGCCGACCGCAGCCACACCCCGCTGTTCCGCCGCTTCCCCGAGGGCGTGCCCTCCCACGCCCACGCCGACTACTCCGCGCTCGTCCGCGGCTACCTCCTCTGCCAGGCGAGCCAGATCTGCCTGGTCTGCGAGCGTGACAGCCTGGAGGCCGGGATCGGCGCCCTCGCCCCCTGCGCCCACCTGCTGTGCGGCGACTGCTACCTGGAACTGGTCGAGAACGGCGGCGACCTCCACTGCCCGCTCTGCCGCACCCCGCTGGATCGAAAGCGCCGCCTGTCCAACGACACCAGGGCCGCCCGCAACGCCGCCCGCGAACTGCGGGCCGGCCGGCAGCTCAAACCACTGCGCCAGGCCCGCCCCGAGGACGTGGGCCTCCTCGCCGCCACCGGGCTGGCCGCGCTGCTCGCCCGGCAGACCCCGCTGAGCCCGCAGGACCGCGAGGACCTCGCCCTGCTGCTCCACCACGCCCCGGACGACCCGGCCGGCTGGCTGCCCGCCGAGATCCCCGTCCGGGAGACCCGCGCCACCGTGCTGGCCGCCCTGCTGCACCGCGACCGGGAGGCCGCCCGGCCGCTGCTGGCCGCCCACCTCACCACCGCCACCGACGTCCTGCGGCTGATCTGGGCGTGGTCCGGCGCCGAGCCCGACCTGCTGCCCGAGACCGCCCGCACACTGCGCCTGCGCAACCTGCCCCGCCCGCTGCGCCGCGAACTGCTCGCCGTCCTGGACGCGTTCCCGGTCGGCACCCTCGCCGAGGACCTGCGCCGCCACCGCGAGCCCTGGCTGCGGGCCGGCGAACTGCTGCACCCGTACGAGCACCGCGCCCGCTTCCCGTACGCGGCGGCCGCGTTCGCGGTGGTCCGGCAGAGCGATCTCGACCTCCACGGCCTCGGCCCGCTGCTGCGCGAGGCGCCCGCCCCGCTGCGGGTGAGCGAGACGCCCGGCGGCCACACCCGGCTGACCGTGGAGACCTTCGCCGCCCGGGTCGAGCGCGCCCTCGGACAGGGCGACCTGCCCGCCGCCGTCCGGCTGCTGGCCGGCCGTCCGGGCGAACTGGTGCGCCGCCTGCACCACCTGCTGCGGGTCCACGCCGCCTGGCTGCCCGGCGAACCGCAGCCCGCCGAACTCGCCGAGGCGCTGCCCGGCGCCCTGCGCGCCGTCGCCCCCGGCCCGCTGCTCGGCGCGTACGGACGGCTGCGCGCGCCGCGCGAGTACGGCGAGCGGCGGCTGTACTTCCCGCGCGGCCGGGTCGCCTCGGCGCACGCCCGGGCCGACCGGGGCACGCCCGTCCCGGCCGCTCTCAGCGCGCCCGTCTGCGCCCTGATCGAGGCCGAACTGCTGCGCCGGGCCGGACGGTCGGCCCACGGGCCGGAGCGCTACGAGGTGGCCGTGCTGGACGCCGCGCTGGCCGACCTGGTCGTCCCTTTCGCCGAGCGCGCCAGCGCCAAGACCCTGGTCGCCGTGCCGCGAGGCAGCGTGCAGCGGATCCCGGACGGCCAGCGGCTGCGGCTGTTCCTGCACTGGACGCAGCGCCCGCACCAGCGGGTGGACCTCGACCTGTCGGTCGCCTTCTACGACGAGGAGTGGCAGTTCGTCGGCCTGTGCGACTACACCCGGCTGGTCACCGGCCCGCGGGCCGCCGTCCACTCCGGGGACTACACCAGCGCCCCGCCGCCGCACGGCGCCACCGAGTTCGTCGACCTCGACCTGCCGGCGCTGGGCGAGGCCGGCGCCAGGTACGCCGTGGTGGTGGTGTTCAGCTACAACGACATCCCGTTCGAGGACCTCACCGACGCCTTCGCCGGATTCATGGCCCTGACCCCGTCCGAGGCGGCCCGGCAGCGCAAGAGCGGCTTCCACCCCAAGGGCGTGCGCCAGCGCCTCGACCTCGCCGGGGACGCCAGGATCTGCGTGCCGATGATCGTCGACCTGCAGCGCCGCGACTACACCTGGACCGACCTCAACGCGGGCGCCGGCAGCGGGTTCCACAACCTCGACCGGCACCACGCCAGGATCGGCTCGCTGGCCGCCGACGTTCTGACGCACTTCGCCCCCGGCTCCCGGGCCACCCTCTGGGACCTCGCCTGCGCCACCGCCGCGGCGGGCAGCGACGAGGTGCTGGTCCGTGACCGGACCGGCCGCGGGCTCGACGTCTACCGGCGGGGCGCGGACGAGCCGGTGAGCGCCTTCGCCGAACGGCTGCGCGCCCGCCACGAGAGCGACCGGCGCACCGAGCTGCCGCCGGACGACACCGCCCGGCTGATCGCCGAACGCCTCGACGGCGCCCGGGCGTTCGCCGCCCTGGTGCACGCCGACATACCCGCGCCGGCGCAGGCTCGCGGGACGCTCTACCGGCTCTACCCGGGCCCGACCGACGCCGCCCCGGACACCCTGGAGCGGATCACCGCGGGGGAGTGGACGGCCAGGTTCGCCCCGAACGGGTGAACGGGTGAACGCGGCTGCCAAGAGGACCACCCGATAGGGGAGTTATCCGACCCCGACCGGCGGGGCAGCATGGGGACATGACCACCGGAACCGCCACCGCCGGCCCCACCGCGCCCGGTCCCGACGAGCCGCCCGTCACCGCCGAACGGCTCGCCGCCGCCGCCGCGGCGGCCGTCGCGCTGCCATCGCGCGCCGACCGGGCCGAGCGCGCCGAGGAGGCCGTCGACCGGCTGCGCACCGAGGCCGTCGAGGCGGTGGCCGTCACCTGGGTGGACAACGCCGGCATCACCCGGGTCAAGGCCGTGCCGCTCGGCGGTCTGGTGCACGCCGCGCAGTGGGGCGTCGGCACCGCGCCCTGCTTCGACGTGTTCCTCGCCGACGACGCGATCACCACCAGCGCGATCATCGGCGGCCCCACCGGGGACCTCAGGCTCTACCCGGACCTCGACCGGGTCGTCCCGCTGGCCGCCCAGCCCGGCTGGGCCTGGGCCCCGGGGGACAGGTACACCCAGGCCGGCGCCCCGCACCCCGGCTGCCAGCGGCTGTTCGCCCGCCGGGCGGAGGCCACGGCGGCCGCGCGCGGCCTGGGCCTCAAGGCGGGCATCGAGGTCGAGTGGACGGTCGCCCTGGCCGGCGCCCCGAAGGAGGACCCGCAGTACCCGACGCACGGCCCGGCGTACGGGATGCACCGGGTCACCGACCTCTCCGACTACCTGCGCGACGTCCTGCGCGCCCTCGGCCGGCAGGGGCTGACCGTCCTGCAGATCCACCCCGAGTACTCCCCGGGCCAGTTCGAGGTCTCGGTCGCCCCCGAGGGCCCGGTCGCCGCCGCCGACACCTCCGTCCTGGTCCGGCACACCGTCCGGGCCGTCTCCGCCCGGCACGGCCTGCGGGTCTCCTTCGCCCCGGTGGTCGAGACCGGCGGCGTCGGCAACGGCGGGCACCTGCACCTCAGCCTCTGGCGCGACGGGCGCAACCTCGGCCACGGCGGCCCCGGTCCGCACGGCCTGACGGCCGAGGCCGAGGGCTTCCTCGCCGGGGTGCTGGACGCGCTGCCCGAACTGCTGGTGCTGGGCTGCTCCAGCCCGGCCGGGTACCTGCGGCTGGTGCCCTCGCACTGGGCCGGCGCCTACCAGTGCTGGGGCCTGGAGAACCGCGAGGCCGCGCTGCGCCTGGTGACCGGCTCCACCGGGGAGCGGGCCGCCGCGGCCAATGCCGAGGTCAAGTGCTTCGACGCGAGCGCCAACCCGTACCTGGCGGTCGGCGGGGTGATCGCCGCCGGTCTCGCCGGGCTGGACCAGCGTCGAGCGCTGCCACCGGAGTTCACCGGTGATCCGGCGGCCGCCGAGCCCGGCACGGTGCCCCGGCTGCCGGCGGGCCCGGCCGAGGCGATCGCCGCGTACGAGCGCTCCGCGGTGCTGCGCGAGGCGCTCGGCGAGCCGCTCTACCAGGCCGTGTTGGCGGTGCGACGGGCGGAGCAGGAGCAGTACGCGGCCGTCACTCCCGAGGAGTTGGTCATGGCCACCCGCTGGCGGTACTGAACGGTGGCCCGGCCGGGGGAGCCCGCGCTGGTCGACCACCACTGCCACAGCGTGGTGGCGGCCGAGCTCACCGACGAGGCCCTGGCCGGGCTGCTCACCGAGTCCGACCGGCCGCCCGCTCCCGGCTGTTCGCCCTTCGACAGCGCGCTGGGCCTCGCGGTGCGGCGCTGGTGCCCGCCCGCGCTCGGCCTGCCGGCGCACGCCCCGGCCGCCGACTACCTGGCCCGGCGGCGGGAGTTGGGCGCGGCCGAGGCCACCGGGCGACTGCTGGCGGCGGCCGGTCTGGACACCTGCCTGGTGGACACCGGGCTGGCCACCGCCGCCGGTCACGAGCTGCTGCCGCTGGCCGAACTCGCCGCGGCCACCGGGGCGTCGGTGCGCGAGGTGGTCCGGCTGGAGTCGGTCGCCGAGACGGTGACGGCCGGCGCCGGGGACTGGCCGCGGGCCGTCGCGCAGGCGCTCGCGTCGGCCGCGGCCGGGGCCGTCGCGGTCAAGTCGGTGCTCGCCTACCGGCACGGTCTGGCCGCACCCGCCGAACGCCCCGCCGCCGCGGCCGTGGTGGCCGCGGCCGGCGCCCACCTGCGCGGCGGGCGGGGCCGGTTGACCGACCCGGTGCTGCTGCACCACCTGCTCTGGACGGCGGTGGACGTCTGCGCCGAGCTCGGCCTGCCGCTCCAACTCCACACCGGCTTCGGCGATCCGGACCTCACCCTGCACCGGTCCGATCCGTCGCTGCTGACGGACTTCGTGCGGGCCGCCGAGCCCAGCGGCGTCCCGCTGGTGCTGCTGCACGGGTACCCGTACCACCGGCAGGCCGCCTGGCTGGCCCAGGCCTTCCCGACGGTGTACACCGACCTCGGGCTGACCGCCTCCTACACCGGGCCGCGGGTGGCCGCGGTGCTGGGCGAGATGCTGGAGCTGGCCCCGTTCGGCAAATTGCTGTTCTCCACCGACGCCTACGGGCTGCCCGAACTTTATTTGGTGGGCACCTGTCAGTTCCGGTACGGACTGGGTGCGGTGCTCGCGGACTGGCGAGCCGACGGTGCCTGCTCCGCGGCCGATGCCGGGCGGGTGGCGCGGCTGCTCGCGGCCGACAACGCGCGTCGGCTGTACGCGTTGTAGGGGTGCGATCCGTGCTGGTGGTGAAGGCCGTGACGGGTGTGGCAGCACGTCGGCGAACCATCACTTTTTAACACTCTTGACCTCTGTTTTCCTTGTTGACCGCCGGGCGGCGGTAACCCCTACTCCTGGTCAAGATGTGACGATTAGATGACTACCCCTTGCGCTTATAACCAAATATTCATTAGCGTCCCGGTCATTCCCAAGCGCACCTGCCCACCGCAGCTGCCGCCTGATGCCTCGGGAGGCCAACCCTCATGCGTGTTCCTCGGATCAGCCGTACCCGGTACGCGGCCGTGGGCGTCGTGCTCGCCACCGCCGGTGCCCTCGCGCTGCCGGCCGGCACCGCCGTCGCGGCTCCCGCGGCCGACTCGACGACCGGTCCGCTGATGAGCTACGTCGTCAACACCAAGGCCAACCACGGCCAGGTGCAGAAGGTCGAGAAGGCCATCACCGGCCTCGGCGGCACCGTCGTCCAGTCCTACGAGCAGGTCGGCGTCGTCGTCGCCCGCTCGAACGACACCAAGTTCGCCGAGAAGCTGCGCCTGGCCAAGGGCGTCGACTCGGTCGGCGCCAGCCGCACCAAGGGCATCCAGGCCTCCGACCAGGGCAAGGCCGAGGTCGCCACCGAGTCGGCCGCCGTGGCGGCCGCCCCGGGCGAGGACCCCGACGAGGCCTACCAGTGGGACATGCGTCAGATCGGTGCCGACAAGGCCCACAAGATCTCGCTCGGCAGCCGTAACGTCACCGTCGGCGTGCTGGACTCCGGCATCGACGCCACCCACGAGGACCTGGCCGCCAACGTGGACGCCTCGCAGTCGGTCTCCTGCATCGACGGCAAGACGAACACCGACTGGAAGGCCTGGCAGCCGACCACCAGCGACCACGGCACCCACGTGGCCGGCACCATCGGCGCCGCCAAGAACGGCAAGGGCATCGTCGGCGTCGCGCCGAACGTGAAGCTGGCCGCCGTCAAGGTCGTCGACGACGGCGGGTTCATCTACCCGGAGAACGCGGTCTGCGGCTTCGTCTGGGCCGGCGAGCACGGCTTCAAGGTCACGAACAACAGCTACTTCGTCGACCCGTGGATGTTCAACTGCAAGACGGACAAGGACCAGGCGGCCATCTCGGACGCCGTCCGCAAGGCCGTCGCGTTCTCGCAGCGCAAGGGCGTGCTCAACATCGCCGCCGCCGGCAACGAGAACATCGACCTGGCGCACAAGACCGTCGACGTGGCCAGCCCGGACGACACCACCCCCGGCACCCGCCCGGTCACCAACGACTGCCTGTCGCTGCCGACCGAGCTGCCCGGCGTCGTGGCCGTCTCCGCGGTCGGCTCCGACGGCGTCAAGGCGTACTACTCCAGCTACGGCAAGGGCGTCGTGACCGTCACCGCGCCGGGTGGCGACCGCCGCTTCCAGTTCCCGAACACCCCGGACAAGGACGGCCGCATCCGGTCCACCATCCCCGGTGGCAAGTACGGCTACATGCAGGGCACCTCGATGGCCACCCCGCACGTCGCCGGCGTGGCCGCGCTGCTCGCCAGCACCTTCCCGTGGGCCAGCCCGGACGAGCTGACCGAGCTGCTGACCACCCACGCCGAGTCCGTCCCGTGCCCGAAGGGCGAGTTCAACCCGGGCGGTGCCGGCACCTGGAAGGCCACCTGCGAGGGCGGCGCTGACGACAACGGCTTCTACGGCGCGGGCCTGGTCAACGCCGAGAAGGCGGTCCAGTGGTGGCGCTGACGCGCTGACCGCGGACAGTACTGAACAGTAGAGCCGGGGAGCGGGACCACTGGGTCCCGCTCCCCGGCCGCGTTCGCGCACCGGCCGGTCGCGGGTGATCGCCGTTCGGTCGCTGTTCGGTCGCATGCGAGCACCAGGGCGCCGGAATGCCGGAGCACCGGAGTGCCGGCCGCGGTCGCCCCGTGCCCGACCCGACGAAGAACTACCGGTCCTCGTCGAAGTGGTGCTCCCAGACCGTCTCCACCGACGGCTTGCCGTGCAGGTCCGGCACCTCCTGGAGCCAGGCCGGCCGCCCCGCCCTGGTCCGGGCCGCCCGCCGCCGCTCCGCCTCGCGCAGTTGATCGGGCGTGGCGAAGCCCTCCGGCAGCCACTCCTCGGAGAGCACCACCCGGGCGGCCAGGTGCGTGACATAGGCGTGCCGGACGGCGTCCACCGAGTCGAAGCCGGGCTCGCCGGCCAGCCACTCGTCCGGGACCAGCGCCACGACCTCCTCCAGCAGCGGCACGGTGACCAGCGGCCCGAGCTCCTCGTCGGCCAGCCGGACGTCCGGGGCCGAGCCGCCGAGCGCGTGGGCGCTGAGGTCGTACCGCTTGCCGACCGCCGCCCCGGCCCCCGCCCAGCGGTGGTGGAAGATCAGCGCGGCACCGTTGTCGATCAGCCAGAGCCGCCCGTGCCAGACCACCAGGTTGGGGTTGTGCACGGTGCGGTCGACGTTGCCGGTCAGGGCGTCCAGCCAGACCACCCGGCCGGCCTCGGCGGAGTCCACCGCGATCATCCCCGGCGTGAAGTCCCGCGCGCCGGGCAGCAGGTCCATCCCGAGGTTGAGGCCGGCGCTGGCCTTGAGCATGTCCTGGATCTCGGTGTCCGGCTCATGGGCGGCGACGGCCGGGTCGAAGTCCACCAGCCGCAGCTCCGGCACCCGCAGGCCCAGCCGTCGGGCCAGCTCGCCCACGATCACCTCGGCGATCAGCGCCTTGCGGCCCTGCGCGGCCCCGGTGAACTTGACCACGTACGTTCCCAGGTCGTCGGTCTCCACCACACCGGGGACGGAGCCGCCCGCCCGCAGTGGATCGACGTAGCGCACGGCAGTCACCAGATCGAGCACACCGGCCACCCTATCCCGCCGCGTCGCGGGCGTGAGCCTGTGATTGGCTTGCCGGACAGAGCGGTTCCCACCGGATGAGGAGAGCAAGGTCATGGGACAGGTGCAGGCCACCACGGAGCGGGTCTACGACGCGGCCCCCGAGCGGGTGTACGAGGCGCTGGCCGACTACCAGGTGACCCGCCCGAAGCTGCTGCCCGCGCAGTACAGCGAGTACGAGGTGCGGGTCGGCGGCACCGGCGCCGGCACCCAGGTGCACTGGCGGCTCCAGGCCACCGAGAAGCGGGTGCGCGACTGCCTCTTCACCGTCTCCGCGCCCGAGCCCGACCAGCTGGTGGAGAAGGACGCCAACTCCAGCATGGTGATCACCTGGACGGTCTCGGCCGTCGGCGAGGGTCGCTCCAAGGTCACCGTGACCGCCACCTGGCAGGGCGCGACCGGCATCGGCGGCTTCTTCGAGCGCACCTTCGCCCCGAAGGGCCTCAACCGGATCCACGACCAGGTGCTGGCCAACCTGGCCGCCGAGGTCCGCTGAGCGCTGAGCCCTGAGCCCTGAGCGCTGAGCCCTGAGCCCGCTCAGGGACAGCCGGGTCCTTCCGGCGGTCCACCGGGACCTCCCGAGAACCACTGCGGCCGCCGCAGCCGTCGGGGCCCGCCGGAATCGCCAACCGCGCGATTCGCGCGCGTGGATCCATCGAAGCGCTCGAATCGCCTGCCGATTCGAGCGCTTCGGTCTCCCGTACGAGCCGAAAGCCGTACGGGTGGCCGAACCGCCACCTGCGGGTGACGAGGGCCGCCCGGAACCGGCGAGCCACCCTAGGCTCGCCGCCGTGCATATGACGATCCTTCACATCTCACAACCGGTGGACGGCGGCGTCGCCCGCGTCGTCGCCGATCTGGTCAGGGGGCAGCGGGAGGCCGGCCACCGGGTCATGGTCGCCTGCCCGCGCGGCGGGCGGCTGGCCGGGGAGGCCGCCGCGGTGGGCGCGCTGGTCCAGGACTGGCCCGCGCGGCGCTCGCCCGGCCCGGGCACCTCCGCCGAGGCCTGGCGGCTGCGCCGGATCGTCCGGGCGGCGGCGCCCGACGTGGTCCACCTGCACAGCGCCAAGGCCGGGCTGGCAGGCCGGCTCGCGGTGCGCGGCACGGTGCCGACCGTCTTCCAGCCGCACGCCTGGTCCTTCGCCGCCGTCGACGGCGCGCTGGGCGCCGCCACCCTGCGCTGGGAGCGGTTCGCGACCCGCTGGGCGCACCGGGTGCTGTGCGTCAGCGTCCAGGAGCGGGCCGACGGCGTGGCGGCGGGGGTGCACGCCGACTGGGCGGTGGTGCCCAACGGCGTGGACGTGCGCCACTACGCGCCCGCCGATCGCCGCGCCGCCCGGATCGCGCTCGGTCTGGACCTGGACGCCCCGCTCGCGGTGTGCGTCGGGCGGCTGTGCCGGCAGAAGGGCCAGGACGTGCTGCTGGCCGCCTGGCCGGAGGTGCTGCGCCGGGTGCCGCGGGCCCGGCTGGCGCTGGTCGGCGGCGGGCCGGAGGAGCAGCGGGTGGCGGAGCTGGTCCGGCAGACCGCCGAGCCCGCCCGGATCCGGCTGGTCGGGGACGTGCCGGATCCGCGCCCGTGGCTGGCGGCGGCCGATCTGGTGGTGCTGCCCTCGCGCTGGGAGGGGATGGCGCTGGCCCCGCTGGAGGCGATGGCGGCCGCCCGTCCGGTGCTGCTGACCGATGTGCCCGGTGCCCGGGAGTGCCTGCCGCCGTCCGAGCTCGCGCGGGCGGTGGTCCCGCCCGAGGACGCGCGGGCCCTCGCCACCCGAATGGGGGACGCGCTGTCCGATTCGATCGAATGCGAGCGACGCGGTGCCCGGTTGCGCGACCACGTGATCGGTCGGCACGACGTGCGCACCGTGGTCGAACAGGTGGATGTTCTCTACCGTCACCTGCTGGGTGCGGGACCGGCGTCGGGGCGGCGCCGGGCCCGTGTCCCAGAGCGGATCTGATCGTTTCACATGCCGTGAATGCCCGCCGTTTCCGGTGTTGTCGTATTCGCACCCTCGATTGGATGCGGAGGCGAGGCATTAAATCCGAAATACCTATTAATGGGCGGCTGGAATGAATCGGCAAGTCAACTTCCGCTCCGTCCCGCCCGGTTCTGTATTGTCGGATTTTGCCTGCTTCGTTCAGATTTCATGCCGGAAATTCACGGCTGAGCTCCGTGCGACCGACTCCTTCGTGACCGGTTCCTTCGCAATCGGCCCCGCCACCGGACATCCGGAAGCCGCCAGCGGCAGCAGGCGCTGTCAGGACCGCGCCCACCGGGCCGGGACGGCAGCCCCGCGCCAGCCGGTGCCGGGGCGCCGTCACCCCGGGCACACAGCAGGGGAGATCGTGCGCTGATGACCATTGACCACGACAGTGTGCCGCGCTCGGGAGGGCCCCTCTCCGGTCCCCGCCGGCCCGGTACCGGGCTGCTCGACCGGCCGGCGGGAGCGGCGCGCCCTGGGGTGGTCACGTCGCCGCGCCGGCCCCGCGGGGCGGTCCGCTCCCGGCTGGCCCTGTCGCTCGCCCTGGTCCAGGCCGACATCATCGCGCTGTGCTCCGCCGGCGGCATCGCCAACCACGCCGTCGACCCCGCCGCCCCGCTCGACCCCCTGCTCGGCGTCCCCGCCGTCCTGCCCCTGTTGCTCCTGCTCAACCTGGCCGGCGGCCTCTACCGCTCCCGGCTCACCCTCTCCGTCCTGGACGAACTGCCCGCCCTCACCGCCCGGGCCGTGGTCGCCACCGCCTTCGCCGTCACCCTGTCCGGCTGCCTCGACGGCCACTGGCCCGACTGCGGCCCGGCCAGCCCCGCCCGGCTCACCGTCCTGCTCGGCGCCCAGCTGCTGATCGCCGCCGTCGGCCGCGCCGTCCTCTACCACCTGGTCCGGCGGATCCGCCGCAGCCGCCCCAGCCCCGTCCTGGTGCTCGGCGCCGGCCGGCTCGGTCGCCGGGTCGCCACCGCCCTGCGCGAGCACGGCGAGTACGGGATGCGCCCGGTCGGCTTCCTCGACGCCGACCCGCCGCTGCTGCCCGGCGGCACCGACCTGCCCGTCCTCGGCGGCCGCGAGGCACTGGAGCGCGAAGTGCGCCGGCACGGCGTCCAGCACGTGGTCGCCACCGCCGGCGCCGCCGACGAGGCCGAGACCGCCGCCACCCTGCGCGACGCCGCCCGGCTCGGCTGCCAGGTCTGGCTGGTGCCCGCGCTGCGCGAGTACGGCTCGCTGCCCGCCACCCCGGTCACCGGCGGCGACCACCTGTGGGGCTTCCCCTGTCTGCGGGTCGGCCGCCCCGCGCGGCGCCGCCCCGGCTGGGCCGTCAAGCGCGCCCTGGACGTCACCGCCGCCACCCTCGGCCTGCTGCTGCTCGCCCCCGTCCTGGTGCTCTGCGCGCTCGCCGTCCGCTTCGACACCGGCCCCGGCGTGCTCTTCCGCCAGCAGCGCACCGGCCTGGACGGCAGGGTCTTCACCGTCCTCAAGTTCCGCACCCTGCGCCCGAGCAACGAGCACGAGTCCGCCACCCGCTGGAACATCTCCCAGGACCACCGGATGGGCACCGTCGGCCGGCTGCTGCGCAAGAGCTCGCTGGACGAGCTGCCCCAGCTGTGGAACGTCCTGCGCGGCGACATGAGCCTGGTCGGCCCGCGTCCCGAACGGCCGTACTTCGTCATGAGGTTCGGCCAGGCCTACCCCGAGTACGCCGACCGCCACCGGGTCCCGGTCGGCCTCACCGGCCTGGCCCAGGTCAACGGTCTGCGCGGCGACACCTCCATCGAGGACCGGGCCCGCTTCGACAACCGCTACATCGAGAGCTGGAGCCTCTGGCAGGACGTCAAGATCCTGTGCCGCACCGCGGCCCTGATGCTCCACCCGGACGGGAGCTGACCCCGCGTGGCCCTGACCCTCCCCGCCCTCCACCGCCCGGTCTTACGCGGGGCCCTGCCCGCGCTCGCGCAGCGCACCAGCCCGCTGGCCGCCGCCACCGTCCTGCTGGTCTGCGTGCCCACCGGGCAGAAGGACGTCGCCGCCGCCGTCCACATCACCGCCGCCGACCTCGCCTCGCTGGCCCTGGTCGCCCTCACCGCGCTCGACCTGCTGCGCGGACGCCTGCCCGCGATCAGCCGCACCGCCTGCGCCCTGTTCGGCGCCGTCGTGGTCGCCGCCGCCGTCGCCACCCTCGGCTCGATCGACCCCGCCGCGAGCGCCACCGGCTTCGTCCGCCTCACCCAGGTGTTCGTCCTGGTCCCCGCCGCCGTCCTCTGCTCCCTGCGCGACCGCACCGACCAGCGCCTGGTCCTCGGCTCCTTCGTGCTCGCCGCACTGATCCAGGGCGCGGTCGGCGCCAAGCAGTACCTCACCGACACCGGCGCCTCCTACACCGGCCAGCCGATCCGGGCCGTCGGCACCTTCGGCGCCCTCGACATCATGGCGATGTCCAGCGTGGTCAGCTACGGGCTGCTCGCCGCCCTCGCGCTCGGCCTCGCCGAGCGCGGCCCCGACGGCAACGCCCGGCTGCGCCGCGCGATGTTCGCCGCCGCCGCCTTCCTCGCCTTCCCGCTGGCCGTCTCCTTCAGCCGCGGCAGCTGGATCGCCACCGGCCTCGCCGCCACCGTGCTGCTGCTGCGCGTCGACGCCCGGCTGCTGGTGCGCGCCGCGGTCCTCGGCCTGGCCACCGCGGTCGTCCTGGTCGGCGGCCTCGGCCTCGGCGGCTCCGGCGTCACCAAGCGGCTCAGCTCGATCGGCTCCGTCTCCGCCGCCCCCGACCAGTCCGTCTCCGACCGGTACGACCTCTGGTCCACCGCCGGACGGATCTGGCAGGACCACCCCGTGCACGGCGCCGGGCCCAAGGCCTTCCAGCAACTGCGCGACAGCCACGCCCCGCTGCGGCTGTCCTCCGGCAGCGACGCCGCCGACGCCACCATCGGCTTCCAGCGCGAACCGCTGCTCTCCCCGCACAACATGTACCTCCTGGTGCTGAGCGAGCAGGGCCTGATCGGCATCACCGCCTACGCCGCGCTCTTCCTCGCCCTGCTGACCGGCTGCCTGCGCCACCGCCACGGCCCCGGGCTCGCCGCACTCGCCCTGCTCACCTGGGTGCTGGTCGACTTCCTGTACGCGGACATCGGCGGCGCCACCACCGTGCTGACCTCCGTCGTCCTCGGCCTCGCCGCCCGCGCGGCCGCCCACCGACCCGAACTCCCCGCCACCGGCCCGGTGGCCACCGGAGCGGCCCGGTGACCACCGACCCGCCCGCCGCCGTCGTCCCCTCCCTCCCGGCTCCCCGCGGCGCCACCGGCGAGGACCCGCCCGCCGAGCCCCACCCGGCCCCCCGGCGCGGCTTCCTCGCCAAGGCCTTCGGCATCACCGCCGTCCTCAGCGCCGCCGGCTCCGGCCTCGGCCTGCTGCGCGACCTCCTGCTGGCCCGCTACTTCGGCGCCAACCAGGGCACCGACGCCTTCCTGGTCGCCTGGACCGTCCCCGAGACCGCCGCACCGCTGCTGATCGAGGACGCCATGTCCTTCCTCATGGTGCCCGCCTTCGCCCTCGCCCTGGTGCTGCGCGAGGAGGACCCGGACGCCCCCGACCCGGTCCGCCAGCTGGTCCGCGCCACCCTGCCCTGGCTGCTGATCGCGCTCGGCGGCCTCGCCCTGGCCGTCGTCCTGGGCGCCCCGGAACTGGTCGACCTGCTCGCCCCCGGCCTCCCCGACCCCGCCCTGGCCGTCACCTGCACCCGGATCACCGCGATCACCGTGCTGCCCTTCGGCGTGGCCGGCTACCTGGCCGCCGCGCTGCGCGCCCACCACCGCTTCCCCGCCCCGGCCGGCATCTACGTCGCCTACAACCTCGGCATCCTCGCCGTCCTGCTCTGCCTCCACGCCTACCTCGGGGTGCGCTCCGCCGCCCTCGGCGTCGCGGCCGGCAGCCTGCTGATGGCCGGTCTGCTGGTCGGCCCCTTCCTGCGCCGGCTGCGCCAGGGCCCGCCCGACACCGGCCGCGGCCGCCGCTCGCGCCGGGCCCTGGTGCTGATGCCGCTGGCCCTGCTGCCGGTGGCCGCCTTCACCCTCACCCGCCAGTCCCAGGTCTTCGTCGAGCGCTACCTCGGCTCGGCGCTGCCGCCCGGCACCATCTCGCACCTCAACTACGCCGCCAAGGTCTCCCAGCTCGCCATGACGGCGGGTCTCCTGATCTGCACCGTCACCTTCCCGCTGGTCGCCCGGGCGCTCGCCGCCGGGGACCTCACCGCCGCCCGCGACCGGGTGGAGAAGGACCTCGGCCAGGCGGCGGCCGTCGTCCTGCTCGGCACCGCCTTCCTGATGGCCTGCGCCCCCTCGGTGGTCTCGCTGCTGTTCGAACGCGGCGCCTTCGGCCCGCACGACACCGCCGCCACCGCCGACGTCATCCGGGTGTACAGCTTCGGCCTGCCCGCCCAGGCACTGACCGGCGTGATGATCCGCCCCTACTTCTCGCTGCGCCCGGTGGTCCGCCGGGCCGACGACCCGGGCGGCGAGGACGGCCGCCGCCGGCTGCTGGACTGGTACCCGGCCGCCGCGATGGTGCTCGGCCTCGGCGTCACCGTCGCCACCGGCCTGCTCGCCACGCCCCGCTTCGGCGCCCTGGGGCTCGCCGCCGGCAACGCGGCCGGCATCACCGCCACCGCCGCCCTGCTGCTGCACGGACTGGTGCTGCGCGGCATCCCGCTGCGGCTGCGCCGGGTGCTCGGCGGCCACGGCCGGCTGGTGGCCGCCGCCGCCGGGGCCGCCGTGCTCGGCGCCGCCGTCGCCGGACCGACCGCCGACCCCCTGCTCTCGACCCTCTTCGGGGGCCTCACCGTCGTGCTGGCCTTCGCGGCTCTCGGCACCGGGCTCGGCGCCCGCGAGGTGCGCGGCCCGGTCCTCGCCGTCGCCCGGGCGCTGGGGCCCGTCCGGAACCCGCCAACCGTCGCCGAAGAAGGGAAGCGTCCCGATGGACAATGAACGGGGCACCGTCCGTTCGGCCCGGGCGGGCGTCAGCGGCGCACCGCCGCACCGGGCACGACTGCCCAGGAGCCGCCACCCGGTCGGTGAACCGCCGATCCCCGGCTCCGCCTCGCCGTGGATCCTGATGTACCACTCGGTGGCGGTCGAGACGGAGGACCCCTACCGGCTCACCGTCAGCCCCGAGCGGTTCGCCGAACAGATCGCCTGGCTGCACCGGCGCGGCCGGCGCGGCGTCTCCGTCCGCGAGCTGATGCGGGCCCGCGCCCTCGGCCGGGACGACAGGCTGGTCGGCCTCACCTTCGACGACGGCTACGCCGACTTCGCCCGGTACGCGGTGCCGATCCTCCGGGCGTACGGCTTCACCGCCACCGCGTACGTGGTCGCCGACCTGCTCGGCCGGGACAACGACTGGGACACCGACGGCCCGCGCAAGAAGCTGCTCACCGTCCAGGAGGTCACCGAACTCGCCGCCGCGGGCTGGGAGATCGGCTCGCACGGCCTCGGCCACCGGCCGCTGCCCGGCCTGCCCGCCGAGGCCCTCGCCGTCCAGGCCCGGGAGAGCCGGCGCCTGCTGGAGGAGGCCGTCGGCGGCCCGGTCACCGGGTTCTGCTACCCGTACGGCGCCGTCGACCTGCCCGCCGCCCTGGCGGTGCGCGACGCCGGGTACGACCACGCCTGCGCCATCGCGCACTCCCCGCTCACCGGCCGCTTCGCCCTGCCCCGCTGCTACGTCGGCGACCGCGACGGCGCCTGGCGGCTGCGGGCCAAGCAGGGCCGGCACCGGCTGCGCGACGCCGTCACCGGGCTGCGCCACGCCCGCCGGGAGGCGCGGCCATGAGGGTGCTGCACATCGTCACCGGACTCGCCGCCGGCGGTGCCGAGCGCCAGCTCCACCTGCTGCTGCGGCACCTGCCGGCGCACCAGCAGTGCGAGGTGCTCGCCCTGACCAACCCGGGCGCGGTCGCCGCCGCGCTGCGCTCCGACGGCGTCACCGTCCACCACCTCGGCATGCGCGGCAACCGGGACCTCGGCGCGCTGCCCCGGCTGGTCCGGCTGGTCCGGGCCGGCCGCTACGACCTGGTGCACACCCACCTCTACCGGGCGCAGCTGTACGGACGGCTGGCCGCCCGGCTGGCCGGGGTGCGCGCGGTGGTCTCCACCGAGCACTCACTGCACGCCGGGGTGATCGAGGGCCGCCCCGTCACCCGGGGCGTCAAGGGCCTCTACCTGGCGGCCGAACGGCTCGGCAGCACCACCGTCGCGGTCTCCCGGCAGGTCGCCCAGACACTGCGCTCCTGGGGCGTCCCGCCGGCCCGGATCGAGCTGATCCCGAACGGCATCGACACCTCCCGCTACCGCCTCCCGCCCGCCGAACGGGCCGCCGCCCGCCGTCGGGTGCGGGCCGAAATCGGGCTGCCGCAGGGGAGCTGGGCGGTCGGCGGGGTGGGCCGGCTGGTGCCCGGCAAGCGCTTCGAGGTGCTGGTCGAGGCGCTCCCCGGGCTCGACCCGGCCACCCGGCTGGTGCTGGTCGGCGAGGGCCCGGAACGCGCCGCGCTGGAGCGCCGGGCCGAGGAACTCGGCGTGCGGGAGCGACTGGTGCTCACCGGCGAGCGCGACGACGTGCCCGAACTGCTGGCCGCCCTGGACGTGCTGGCCGCCCCCTCAGCCGCAGAGACCTTCGGCCTCGGCGTCCTGGAGGGCCTCGCGGCCGGGCTGCCGGTGCGCCACAGCGCCTGCCCGGCGCTCGACGAACTGCCGCCCAGCGCCGCCCCGCAGGCCCGCCGCATCCCCTCCGAGCCGGCCGCCTACACCGCCGCGCTGCGCGACCTGCGGCCGCTCAGCGGGCACATCGCCGACCCGCTGCCGCACCCCCCGGCCGTCGGCCACTACGACATCGCCCGGGTCGCCGCCGACCTGGGCGCCCTCTACGACCGGCTGGCCCGCGTCTGACCGCCCGCCACCGCCGGAACCGCCGTACCAGACCCAAGGAGCAAGACCCATGACCACACCGCGCCGAAGCGCCCGTCGCCTGGTCCGCCGCTGGTGGCCGGTGGTGCTGGCGGTACCGCTGGGCGCCGCGGCCGGCGCCGGGTACGCCGTCGTCTCGCCGCCGTCGTACGCCGCCAACGCCTACGTCCTCGTGGTCGCGCAGAACCCCGGGGAAGCCGCGATCGCGACCAACTTCGCCCAGGCGTACGGCCGGCTGGCCGGTCAGCCGCAGGTGCTCGCGGTCGCGGCCGCGGAGACCGGCCACACCCGGTCCGAGCTGGAGTCCCTGGTGCACGGGACGACCTCGCCGGACGCCCCGATGATCGAGCTCACCGGCACCGGGCGGCTCCCCCAGGAGGCCGCCCGGACCGCTGACGCGGTGGCCCGCTCGCTGGTCGCCTTCGCCAACACCAGCAGCAAGGACACCAACGTCCGGCTGGTAACGCTGTCCCCGGCCGCCGCGCCGGACAGGCCGACCACGCCCTCCGGGAAGCTGGACGTCGCGGTCGGCGGCGCGGCCGGGCTGCTGCTGGGCGCCCTGGTGATGATGAACCGCCGCCGGGGCGGCGCGGGGACGCCGGAGGCCGCCGGGAGTCCCGAGATGCCGCGGGTCCTGCGGGCCGCGCGGGCATCGCAGGCGGCACAGGCCGCACAGGCCGCACAGGCCGCGCAGGGATCGGAGGGATCGGAGGCCCCCGCCGCCTCCGCGCCGGTGGCGGTCCCGACGACGCCGCGCCCGCGCCGCGAGGAGCCGGCCCAGGTCAGGACCGAGTCCGGTGGCGACGCCGTGCCCACGCCCGCGCCCGGCGCCGAGGCCGGCGCCGAGGTCGAAGGGGCGAAGGCAGGGAGCGTGAAGACCGCGAGCGTGAAGGCCGGGAACGGGAAGGCCGAGAGCGTGACGGCCGGGAGCGTGAAGGCCGAAGGCGTGAAGAAGGGGAGCACGAAGGCCGAGAAGAAGCCCGTCGGGAAGCCCGCCAGGAAGGCCGGCGCCGGGCCCGCGGCGGCGGAGCAGCCCCCGGCCGAGGACCGGACCCCCGCGGTGGAGGACCAGCCCTCCGTCGTCGAGGAGCAGGCCCCCGCCGTCGAGGACCGGCCCGCCACCCAGGCCAAGGCGCCGGCCGGGAGCGCACGATGAGCACCGAGACCCGCAGAAGCGGCCTGCCCGCCCAGGCGACGGCGCCGATCTGGACCACCGAGCTCCACGGCGAGGACGACGCCCTGGACCTCCTCGCCGAGGAGTGGGACGACCTGGCCGGCCGCTGTCGGACCGCGACCTTCTTCCAGGCCGCCGACTGGCAGCGCTCCTGGTGGCGCCACTACGGCCGCCCCGGCAGCCTGCTCGTGGTGCTGGTCCGCCGGGACGGCCGGCTGGTCGGCGCGGGCGCCTTCGTGCGCCGCGGCGGACCGTTCGGCGGACTGACCGGCCTCGGTGGCGGACTGGTCGACTACACCGACGTCCTGCTCGACGACGAGTGCGCCGACCGGGCCGCCGCCGAGTTCGCTGCCGCGCTCCCGCTCACCCGCCCCTGGCACTGGCTGGAACTGCGCGAGGTGCACCCCGAGGCGGCGGTGCAGCGGGTGTACGCGCACTGGCGCGGCAGCCGCCGCCGCTACCGGGACTCGCTCTGCCAGTACCTGCCGGCCGTCCCGATGGACCGGCTGCTCAAGCGGGTGCCCGGCAAGACCGCCCAGCGCAGCCGGGTGAAGCTCCGCAAGATCGCCGAGGCCGGGGTGACGGTCCGCTCCACCCCGGCGGCCGAGGTGCCGCAGGCGCTGGACGGGCTGCTGCGGCTGCACTTCCAGCAGTGGCAGGCGCGCGGTGTCACGCCCGAGCACCGCACCGAGCGGTTCGCCAGGCACCTGACCGAGTCCACCACCGGACTGGTCGCCTCCGGCAGGGCCACCGTCCACCAGTTCCACCTGGACGGCCAGCTGGTCGCGGTGAACCTGCTGCTGCTCTGCCCGTCCTTCGGCGGCCTGTACATGTACGGGGCGCACCCGGTGCTGCGCGAGCGGCTGGACATCGCCGGGCTGCTGTTCAGCGCGGCGCTGGACGAGACGGTCGGCGCGGGCGTCCCGCTGCTCGGCCTGTTGCGCGGCCAGGAGCCGTACAAGCAGCGCTGGCGTCCGGACCAGCTGTCCAACCACCGGCTGCTGCTCGGCCCGGCGGGGGCGGCGCCGGCGGCGGCCGTCCGTGCCGGGGCGGTGCGGGCCCGGCAGGCGGCGGCGCACCAGCTGCGCACCCGCTTCCCCCGGCTCAAGGAAGCGCTGCTGGCCTGCCGCCGCAGCTGAGCGCTCAGTGCCGGGCGTGCGGCGCGCCCGTCGGCCGGCCCGTCGACTTGCCCTTCGCGGGACGGGCCGACGGGCTCGCCGTCCTGCTCGGCGCGGTGCCGCCCCCGGGCACGGCGGGCGCGGCCGGCACGGCGGGCGGGTCCGGCGGGCTGGGCGGGCCCTGCGCCGGGGGCACGTCCGTCGGGGCCGGTGCGTCCGCCGGCGCCGGCGCCCCCTTCGAACCGGCCATCAGCTGTTTGAACGTGGCCGCCGAGCGCGGATTGCGCTCGCACTGGAAGAAGCCGTGCGGACAGTAGTCGGTGACGGTCTGGTAGGCGGTGTCGTGGGTGCGGATCCAGTCGACCATCCGCTGCACGAACTCGGGGTTGTCGCCGTTGCGGAACAGCCCCCACTCCGGGTACGAGACCGGCTTGCCGCGCTTGGCGGCGAACTCCACCTGGTCCTGGAGGCCGTACGGCTCGCGCACGTAGTCGTCGAAGGTGCCGCCCGCCGGCTGGTCGTAGTTGTCCATGCCGATGATGTCGACCACGTCGTCACCGGGGTAGCACTTGGTCCACGGGACGGCGTCCAGGCCCCGGCTGGGGGCGAAGTCGAAGCGGAACCGCTGCCCGGGCACCGAGCGCATCACCCCGACGATCCGCCGCCAGTACGTCTTCCACGCGGCCGGGTCGGGCTTGCAGCGGTGGGTGTAGGTGGTGCCGTTCATCTCCCAGCCGAGCGTGAGCACGGTGTCCGCGCCGCCCAGCGCGACCAGCCGGCGCGCGAGCTTGAGGAAGTGCCCGTCGAAGTCCCCGCGCGCCCCCTGGGCCAGCAGGTCGGCGACCTCGCCGTCCGGCACCTTCGCCTCGCTGGGCACCAGCATCGGCACCCCGAGCACCAGCAGCCGGGACGGATCGGCCTGCCGCCACTGCGACCACAGACCGAGCACCATCGGCTCGCCCTCGATGTCGCTCCAGCTGTTGCCCGCCAGATAGGTGTGGCCGACCTGCATGTTCGCGTCGCCCAGCCACTGCGCGTACCGGCCGATCTGCGGGATGTAGTCGTCCCAGGAACCGACGAAGGCACCGAACGGCGGCTCGTGGTTCGGCCGCTGGACCGGCGGGCGGGGAGCCGCGCCGCGGGGCTCGATGGTCTCCGAGGAGAGGGTGTGCCGTTCGGTCTGGCTGAACGGCGTCCCGGCCGGGACGCTGGCCGTGGCCATCAGCAGCAGGGTGGCGGCGGCCAGCGTCAGGCGGCCGATTCGCATGGTGCTCTCCTCCGGACGTCTCGTGGGCGGGGCGCACGGTCTCGGCGTGGACGGACCGTGGCGCCCCGCTCGCCGACAGTAGGCCCGAAGGGGGACGAAAAAGCCGAATGTCACCCTAAAGTGGGCGCCGATCGAACGCCGTCTGCCGCAAAGACCGGCGACCCGCGGTCATGTATCAGCTTGGTAACGGTCCTGTCGGGCCCCCGCGGCCCGCTCCGCAACGCCCGGCGCGGCGGCCGGAACCCCGACGGCGCAGGTGGGCGGGTGGACGTGCGGGAAGGGCGCGCGGGGCCCGGCGGACGCCCGGCGGGACACGGCGACGGCGGAACCGGGCTGACTCGCGTGCCCGGTGAAAGGTACGCTCCGGCGGTGTCCTGGAAGCCGCTGCGTGTACTGACCCCCCGCTCGATCCTGCCTGCCTCGGCGGTGATGCTGGTCCTTGCGGCCGGAGCGGCGGCGCACGCGAACAAGCCGGTGCCGTTCGGCGACCGGGTCGCGGGACCGGGCGACGCCGGGGCGACACCGGTGAACTCCGAGTCGCTCAGCTCGGCCGACCTCGACCTGCGGGTGGGCCCCGGCCTGGAGGCCTTCCACAAGCGGACCGGCGAGCAGGCCTGGTCCTACCGCCGCGAGGGCGCCGAGGCGCTCTACCTGGCGATGGCCGGCGACAACGCGATCGTGGTCTGGGACGACGGCATGGTCACCTCGGTGCGCCCCGGCGACCACGAGGTGCGCTGGCACCGCGCGGTGCCGGGCCTGGCCGACTGGCTGCACGGCGACGGCGAGCCCGGCGCCGACAAGCGGACCGACGCCCAGCGCAAGGCGCTCGCCAAGCAGCGGGCCGCGGCCGCGCTGCACACGGTCCAGCGGGACGGCTCGCCCTGGCTGGCCCTGGTCACCCCGAACCTGACCATGGGCCTGCGCGACGCCGACGGCGACCTGCGCTACAACGACAAGCCCTCCGGCAGCTGCGTCTACGACCCGCTGCGCGCCGTCCACACCGACTACGCCGTGCTCATCCCGCGCACCTGCGCCAACAGCAGCGGGCAGGCCGTCTCCGGCGGCATCACCGGCTACCGGCTGGACAGCAACGGCTGGGCGATGAACACCGGTCCGACCGCCACGGTCAAGGTGCTGGACCGCAGCCGGGTGGAGATCACCGACGGCCCGATCGTCCCGCCCAAGGTGTTCGACACCAAGGCGGCCGCGCCCGAGACGGCCTGCGGCAGCGTGGACGCGCCGTTCGCGGCGGTCCGTCCGCAGGGCGGCTGCGCGGCGGACCCGTCGGTGAACCCGGCCGTGGGCGACCCGTCGGTGAACCCGGCCATGGGCGACCCGGCGGCCACCGGTACCGCGCCGGACGCCCCGGCGGCTACCGGTACCACGCCGGACATTCCGGCGCCCGCGGAGGACCGATCGGGCGCGCAGCCGCAGTAACGGGGACGACCCGCGGACGACGGCCTTCGGCCCCGGAACCGGCGGGCGGCAGGCCGCCGGATACCCCGGGCCGGTACACCTCCGAGGGTGACACGGGGCCCGGTAGACTTGCCGCCATGGCTATTTTCTCCGGGCAATAGCGGGCGGCGGCGCCAGGAGGGCCGCGCCGACCGCCGATGAAGTCCCCCTCACGCCAACCCGGCCCCGGGTCAGTCCTGCCCGGCCGCCCGCCCACGTCCCAGGAGCAGCTCCCAGCCATGATTTCCGCCAACGCCCTCGAACTGCGTGCCGGTGCCCGGATCCTGATCGAGTCCGCGAACTTCAAGGTCGCCGCCGGCGACCGGATCGGTCTGGTCGGCCGCAACGGCGCCGGCAAGACCACGCTCACCAAGGTGCTGGCGGGCGAGGGCCTGCCCGCCGCCGGTACCGTCACCCGTTCGGGCGAGGTCGGCTACCTCCCGCAGGACCCGCGCACCGGTGACCTGGAGGTCCTCGCCAAGGACCGCATCCTCTCGGCCCGCGGCCTCGACACCGTGCTGAAGAAGATGCGCGAGAACGAGGAGCGGATGGCCAACGGCAAGGGCGCCACCCGGGACAACGCGATGAAGAAGTACGCCCGGCTGGAGACCGAGTTCCTTACCAAGGGCGGGTACGCCGCCGAGGCCGAGGCCGCCACCATCGCCGCCGCGCTGGGCCTGCCGGACCGCATCCTCGGTCAGCCCCTGCACACCCTCTCCGGCGGTCAGCGCCGCCGGGTCGAGCTGGCCCGGATCCTCTTCTCGGACTCCGACGTGCTGCTCCTCGACGAGCCCACCAACCACCTGGACGCGGACTCGATCGTCTGGCTGCGGGACTTCCTGAAGACCTACAAGGGCGGCTTCATCGTCATCTCGCACGACGTCGACCTGGTCGAGACGGTCGTCAACAAGGTCTTCTACCTGGACGCCAACCGCTCCTGCATCGACGTCTACAACATGGGCTGGAAGCAGTACCAGCAGCAGCGCGAGGACGACGAGAAGCGCCGCAAGCGCGAGCGGGCCAACGCCGAGAAGAAGGCCGCGACCCTCAACGCCCAGGCCGACAAGATGCGGGCCAAGGCGACCAAGACGGTGGCCGCGCAGAACATGGCCCGCCGCGCCGACAAGCTGCTCTCCGGTCTGGAGCAGGCCCGGGTGAACGACAAGGTCGCCAAGCTGCGCTTCCCGGACCCGGCCCCCTGCGGCAAGACCCCGCTGACCGCCAGCGGCCTGTCCAAGTCCTACGGCTCGCTGGAGATCTTCACCGACGTCGACCTGGCGATCGACCGCGGTTCCCGGGTCGTCGTGCTGGGCTTCAACGGCGCCGGCAAGACCACCCTGCTGCGGATGCTGGCCGGGGTGGAGCAGCCGGACACCGGCGAGGTGATCCCGGGCCACGGCCTGAAGATCGGCTACTACGCCCAGGAGCACGAGACGCTCGACCCGGACCGCAGCGTGCTGGAGAACATGCGCTCGGCCGCGCCCGACACCGACCTGGTGCAGATCCGCAAGATCCTCGGTTCCTTCCTGTTCTCCGGCGACGACGTCGACAAGCCGGCCGGGGTGCTCTCCGGCGGCGAGAAGACCCGTCTGGCGCTGGCCACCCTGGTGGTCTCCTCCGCCAACGTGCTGCTGCTCGACGAGCCCACCAACAACCTCGACCCGGCCAGCCGCGAGGAGATCCTGGGCGCGCTGCGCGAGTTCTCCGGCGCGGTTGTGCTGGTCACCCACGACGAGGGCGCGGTCGAGGCGCTCGACCCGGAGCGGATCATCCTGCTGCCGGACGGCGTGGAGGACCTCTGGAACCCGTCCTACGCCGATCTGGTCTCCTTGGCCTGATCAGAAGTAGACGCGAGATCCGCTTTTCGGATGAGAATATCTAGTCCTTTCGGCGTGTCCGGGAATGAAGTAGACCCGGATTCCGTTTAAGGACTTTCCGTCGGCCCGCCACTCGATCGTGGTCGGGCCGACGTTGCTGATCAGCTCTTTCTCGGCGAACGGCCGGATCCGCCAGGGGGCGTGCACTCTGCGTGAGCGCCCTGATGCGCTCGGATCACCACCGAAGGACCACGCATTTCCGACATCGACCTTGTCGAATGGGTGGCCAGGACGCGGTGGATGGGTGATCATGGGAATCTGACCGAGCAACGCTACGAGGAGGCACGGGTGGCCGAGACTCTGAAAAAGGGCAGCCGGGTGACCGGTGCCGCGCGTGAGAAGCTCGCGGCCGATCTCAAGAAGAAGTACGACTCCGGGGCGAGCATTCGCGCTCTCGCGGAGGAGACCGGTCGTTCGTACGGCTTTGTGCACCGGATGCTGAGCGAGTCCGGAGTGATTCTCCGGGGCCGCGGCGGTGCCACGCGGGGCAAGAACAAGGCGACTGCCGGGGCCGGTTCCTGACGGTTCGTCAGCCAGTGGCTGGATGACGCGGCGGCAGGGTGCCGGCCGAGGAGACGACAGCTGACCGTCAGCTGGGCGTCCGCCCTCGAGCCGTGCGAGCCGGCCGCCGATCGTCATGTTCGGGGTGAGGTCCTTCCCCCATTCTTCAATACCGTTCATTTCCCTTTCGCTCTTCGCCGAGGCGCGCCTCGCCGCGCCTCGCATTCGCGCCTCGCGGGGCGTCGTGGAGTGCCGCAGGCCCCGTCGATCTCTCCGGGTCGGAGCCCTGCCCAGGCGCGTCGAGTTTTGTTACTCTCCGGTAGCCAAGTCCCTCGCCACCGGAGGTCCCCGCATGACCGCTCCCGCCATCGACCCGCAGGCCCCGAGCTGGGAGCGGGACGGCGTCCGCCTGGAGATCGAGGGCGAACTCGCCGTCGTCACCCTGTGCCGACCCAAGCGGCGCAACGCCCAGTCGCCCGCGCTCTGGCGCGCCCTCACCGACGCCGGCCGCGAGCTGCCCGGCAGCGTCCGGGTGGTGCTGCTGCGCGCGGAAGGGGTCTCCTTCTCCGCCGGGCTGGACCGGGCCATGTTCACCCCCGAGGGCATCCCGGGCGAGCCCACCTTCCTCCAGCTCGCCGCCTCCACCGACCGGGAGCTGGACGACGCCATCGCCTCGTACCAGGAGGCCTTCACCTGGTGGCGCCGTCCGGACCTGATCTCCATCGCGGCGGTCCAGGGCCACGCCGTCGGCGCGGGCTTCCAGCTGGCCCTCGGCTGCGACCTGCGGGTGGTCGCCGAGGACGTCCAGTTCGCGATGAAGGAGACCTCGCTGGGCCTCGTTCCGGACCTGGCCGGCACCAAGCCGCTCACCGAGCTCGTCGGCTACGCGCGGGCACTGGAGATCTGCGCGACCGGCCGCTGGGTGGGCGCCGAGGAGGCCGCCGCGATCGGGCTGGCCAACCTCGCCGTGTCGGGCGAGGACCTGGAGGCGGCCGCCCGCGACCTCGCGGCGGCCCTGCTGGCCGCTCCGCGCGGGGCCGTGATCGAGACCAAGGCCCTGCTGCAGGGGGCCGCCGGGCGCTCCTTCGACGAGCAGCGTTCGGCCGAACGGGCGGCGCAGGCCCGCCGGCTGCGGGAACTCGCCGGGATCGGCGACTGACCGCACGGCGACGACGCAGGGACCGGCCCCGGGGGACTTCCCCGGGGCCGGTCCCTTTTCTCCTGTGTGGGGTTTTTCGCGCGGGTCTCCCGGGTGTGTCTCCCGGTGAGCCTCCCGTGTGGGGGGACGGAATCTCTCGCGCAGGGGCGGGCGCCGGGGTGGGCTGCCGACGCTCGGGGGGCGGGGAACGTGGCGAAATGCCAGAGTTGGGGAGGTTTGCGATATAGCTGGTGCCGTACGACGGGAGAAGCGCCCATGCCTGACACTCCGACGCCCGCGACCATGCACAAGCACACCGGTGGTGGCAGCGCCCCGACCCCCGGTCCGCCGGGTGCCGGCGGCGGTGCCAAGCCGGTGGGGGAGCGCGGCCGTACCGCGCTGGCCGTCGGCGTGGTGGAGAAGATCGCCGGCATGGCGGCCCGCGAGGTCGCCGGAATCCACGCGCTCGGGTCCGGCCTCGCCCGTACCTTCGGCGCGATGCGGGACCGGGTGCCCGGCGGCAAGCCCAGCGTCGGGCGGGGCATCAAGGCCGAGGTCGGCGAGAAGCAGACCGCGATCGACATCGCCCTGGTGGTCGAGTACGGCGTGGTCATTCCCGAACTCGCCCGCCAGGTGCGGGAGAACATCGTCAACGCGGTCGAACGGATGACCGGCCTGGAGGTCGTCGAGGTCAACATCGCGGTCAACGACGTCCACCTCCCGGACGAACCGGAGTTCGAGGAGGAAGAGGAACCGGTGGCGCCGTCCGGGCAGCGGCCGAAGCTCAAGTAGCGCGTTCGGCGGCAGGCCGGGGGCGTCGGGCCCGACGGAGTAGCGGGAAACGAGGGAGTAGCGGATGAACCTGGCCATCGTCGGCCTGGTGGTGGGCATGGCCCTCGGCTTCGCCGGGTACTTCGGCGGGTTCGCGGCCTTCCTGCTGGTGGCCGTGCTCGGGCTGGTCGGCTTCGTGATCGGACGCCTGCTGGAGGGCGACATCGAGCTGGGCGACCTCGGGGACCTGCTCCGCGGCCGGGACCGGCGCCGCTGATGACGGGCCCCGTGTCGGTTCCGGTCGTGGTCTCCCGTTCCGGGTCGGGCTCGGGGCCCGGTCACGGTTCGGGTTCGGGTTCTGTTTCGGGGTCGGGGTCGGGGTCGGCTTCGGGGGCCGGGTCCGTACCGGGGCGTCGGGGACGGCTTCGGATCGCCGACCGGGTGTACGCCGGGATCGCGGCTCGGGCGGCCCGGGAGGTGCTGGCCGAGGCCTGGCCCGCCGGGCGGGCGAAGGGGGCGCCGCCGCACGTCTCGGTGACCGTACCGGGGAGCACGGTGCGGGTCCGGGTGGCTCTTGAGCTGCCGTTCCCCTCGGACGTCGCGGCGCTGGCCGGGGCGGTGCGGGCGCGGATCGCCGAGCGGGTGGCGGGGCTGACCGGGGTCAGGGTCTCGGAAGTGGTCGTCGTGGTCGAGAAGTTGGTGACGGGGGGTGCTTCGTGAGCGCGCAGGCCCCTGAGGCGGAGGGGGCGCAGGGGTCGGAGGAGGCGCGGGGGGCGGCATCGGAGCTTCGGGCGGACAAGGTGGGACGGCTGCGGGCGCCCCGTACGGCTGCGGCCGCGTTGGTGGCGACGGCGGTGCTGGTGGTGGCGGGGGCGCTGCTGTACGACGTGATCGCGGTGCGGCTCGGGCAGCCGGCCCGGCGGTGGCGGGCGCAGATCGCGGACGAGCTGGCGACGCGGCACCTCGACGACCTGGCGGTCCTGGTGGGGGCCGGAGCGGCGACCCTGCTCGGCGGGTGGCTGCTGTGGCTGGCCGTCGCGCCCGGATTGCGGCGCTGGCTCGTACTGCGGCCGTACGGGGGGACGAGCGCGGCCATCGACCGGGCCGGGGTCGGGCACCTGCTGACGGACCGGGCGGCCGGACTGGACGGGATCGACCACCTGCGGATCCGGGTCGGGCGGCGGCGGATCCGGATCTCGTTGGCGGGGACGGCGGAGCCGGCGTTGGTGCAGCGGCAGTTGCGGGACGAGCTGGGACGGGTGGGGCTGGGACGGCCGATGCGGCTGGACGTGCGGGCGGCGCGGGGAACCGCGCGTGTGGTGGGGGAGGAACCGGGCGGGGAGTCGGACCCGGGTGCCGGTGACCTCGGTGCCGGTACGGGGGCCGGGACGGCCGGCGGTGCGGGGGTGGCGGGGTGAGGCGGACGGTCGTCAACCGGGTGCTGCTGGGGGTGGTGGGGGCGGTGCTGCTGGGGGTCGGGGTGCTGGTGCTGGCGGGCGGGCTCGACCTGTACCGGAGGCTGGGCGTGCATCCACCGTACTGGTGGCCGCTCACCTCGCCCGACCAGCCGGTGGTCGGCGCGCGCTCGCGGGGGCAGTGGGTGGCGTCGGCGTGGTGGTGGCCGACGGTGATCGGCGGACTGACCGTACTGGTGGCGGGGATGGTGTGGTGGCTGGTGGCGCAGCTGAGGCGCACGGAGCTGTCGAGCATCGAGGTGCCGACGCCGGGGGCGGGCGGGCTTCGACTGCGGGTCGGTGCGCGGGCGCTGGAGGAGGCGTTGGAGAACCGGACGGTGGTGCTGCCGCAGGTCGAGCGGGCCGCGGTGCGGTTGGTGCGGGCGCCGAGGCATCCGCGGCTGCGCGGTGCGGTGCGGTTGCGGCCGGGCGGGGATCCGGCCGCGCTGGTGGAGCACTTCGAGGACGGGCCTCGGGCGGATGCCTGCGGGAGCCTGCGGCTGGCGGCGCTGCCGGCCGATCTGCGGATCAGGGTCCTGCAGGCGGCCCCCGCCGAGCCGCGGCACGGGTGGGGCCGACGGGGGCGGCGGGGGCGGAGCCAGTCGCGGGTGGAGTAGTCCAGGAACGGGTCGGGGTCGAGCAATCGAGAGTGGAGGCGGGAGTCAGAGGGTGCGGAGGGCGCCGCCGTCGACGGGGATCATGACGCCGGTCAGGTAGGAGGCGGCGGGGGAGAGCAGGAACGCGGCGACCTTGCCGAACTCCTCGGGGGTGCCGTAGCGGCCCAGCGGGATGGCGGCGCTGGCCTGGGCGCGGGCGGCGTCGGGGTCGGCGGCGAGGCCGTCGAGCTCGCGGACCCGGTCGGTGTCGATCCGGGCCGGGAGCAGACCGAGCACGCGGATGCCGCGGGGGCCCAGCTCGTCGGCGAGGGCCTTGGCGGCCATGGCGAGACCCGGACGCAGGCCGTTGGAGATGCCCAGACCGGGAATCGGCTGGCGGACCGAGCTGGAGAGCACGAAGGCGATCACACCGCCGTCGGTGAGCGCGGCGGCGGTGGCGCGGGCGAGCCGGAGGGCACCGAGGAAGACGGACTCGAAGGCGTCGCGCCACGCGTCCTCGGGGGTGGTCTCGACGGGGCCCGCCTGGGGGCCGCCGACGCTGATCAGGATGCCGTCGAGACGACCGAAGTGGTGCCGGGCCTCGGCGATGAGGCGCTCGGGGGTGTCGGGGGAGGCGTTGTCGGCGACGAGGCCCCGGGCGGTTCCGAGAGTCTCGAGTTCGGCGACGGCGTTGTCGACGGCTTGCCGGGTGCGGCCGCTGATGAGCACGCGGGCGCCGTCGGCGGCGAGTTCGCGGGCGCCGGCCAGGCCGAGGCCTCGGGTGGCGCCGGTGACGATGTAGGCCTTGTCTTTCAGTCCGAGATCCATGGGGGACATCTTGCCCGGTCGGGGAGTGGGGGCGGCTCGGGGCTGGCGTTGACGCCGAGGGGAAGGTTTACGGTCGTTGCAGGAAGTGCGGGAGGAGTGGTTCGGCGTGCGGATCGGGGAGTTGGCGGAGCGGGCGGGGACGACCACGCGGGCGTTGCGGTACTACGAGCAGTTGGGGTTGTTGCCGGCCCGGCGGGCGGGCAACGGGTACCGGGCGTACGACGAGGCGGATCTGCGGTTGCTGCGGGAGATCCGGATGTTGCAGGACTTCGGGTTCGGGCTGGAGGAGACCAGGCCGTTCGTGGAGTGCCTGCGGGCGGGGCACCCGGAGGGGGACTCCTGTCCGGCCTCCCTGGAGGTGTACCGGCGGAAGTTGGGGGAGCTGGACGAGTGCATCGCCCGGCTCCAGGACGTGCGGGCCCAGGTGGCGGGGCAGTTCGATCGGGCCGTGAGGGCGCGGGACGAGCTGGCCGCCGTTCAGGAGCCGCCTGTTTGCGAACTGGTGAAGGAGTAGACGGTGGAGATCACGGGTGTGCCGGCGGTGACGGACGAGACGTTCGCCGCTGAGGTGCTGGGGGCCGAGGGGCCGGTGCTGGTGGACTTCACGGCGGACTGGTGCCCGCCGTGCCGGATGATGGCGCCGGTGCTGGCGGACATCGCGCGGGAGGAGGGGCACCGGCTGCGGGTGGTGAGCGTGGACGTGGACCACAATCCGCGGACGCAGGCGGCGTACGGGGTGCTGTCGATGCCGACGCTGATGGTGTTCCGGGGCGGGCAGCCGGTGCGGTCGGTGGTGGGGGCGCGGGCGAAGGCGCGGCTGCTGCGGGAGCTGGACGACGTGCTCTAGGCGACGTGCTCCAGCCAGGCGACGTGCTCTAGGCGGGGACGGCGTCGAGCGGGACCTCGGCTTCGGCGGCCTGCTTGGCGCGGTCCTTGGCCTCGCGGCGGGCGAGGACCCAGACGCCGACCGGGATCATCGCGGTGAACAGCCACCACTGGATGGCGTAGGCCATGTGCGGGCCGATGTCGGAGTGGTTGGGCTCGGGGATCAGCTGGGGCTGGTCGGCCGGGGCGAAGGTGGTGCCGGTGAGTTCGAGGTAGCCGCCGAGGAGCGGGGCGCCGGTCCGCTTGGCCTGCTCGTCGGTGTTGATCAGGTTGAACTGGCGGTCGGGCAGGCCGGTGCGGTCCTTGATGCCGCTGGCGCCGTACGTCTCCTCGGCGCGCACGCGGCCGGTGAGGGAGACCTCGCCGGTGGGGGCGGCCGGGACAGGCGGGTACTCGGTGGCGCCGTCGCCGGAGGCGACCCAGCCGCGGTTGACCAGGACGGTGCCCCTGCCGTCGGCGAGCCGGAACGGGGTCACCACGAAGTAGCCGATGCTGCCGTTGGAGTCGGTCCGCTTGCGGACCACGAACTCGTGTGCCGGGTCGTACTGTCCGGTGGCCGTCGCCGCGCGCCAGGTGAGGTCCTTGGGGACCGCGAAGCCGGGGGCCGGCGACAGGGTGTCGAAGGGGACCGGCGCGGCGGTGAGGGCCTGACCGATCAGCTCGTTCCGGGCCACCCGTGCCTCGTGGCGGTGCAGCTGCCAGAAGCCCAGCTTGATCGTCGCGGGGATCAGCAGCAGCGCGACCAGCATGGTGATCAGCCACTGTCGGGTCAGCAGAAAACGGTACACATGGGAACGGTACGCCGACCTCACAAACGGCTCACGCACCGGGGTGCGGGGCGACCTCGCGCAACAGCTGGAGGAAGGCGTCCTCGCCGACGACGGGGGTGCCGAGCTCGCGGGCCCGGCGGGCCTTGCCGCTCCAGCTGTCCGGTTCGTTGGTGACCAGCAGGCTGGTGAGGCGGCTCACCGAGGTGGCGATGTGCAGGCCGGCCTCGACCGCGCGGTCCTCCAGGACCTCGCGGTCGGTGGCGGTGTCGCCGGTGACGGCCACCCGCATGCCCTGCACCAGGGGCTTGCCGTCCTCCCAGCGCCCCGGGTTGGGGTACGGGCAGGGCGGGCGCTTCTTGGCCTGGCGGTACGTGGCGCCGGTCCAGGTGCTGCGGCCCGGGGCGGCCGGCTCCTCCTCGCCGAGGTCGGTGACCGCGACGCAGTTCTGGAGCGGCAGCGGCACGCCGCCGTCGCGGGCGAGGCGCAGGCTGGGGCGGAAGGCCTCGGCGAGCACCCGGGCGTCGTCCAGGGCGTTGTGGGCTTGGCGCTGCTGGACGCCGAAGTGGGCGGCGAGCGAGGACAGCTTGCCGTTGGGCAGCGGCAGGCGCAGGTCGCGGGAGAGGACCATGGTGCACAGCCGCTGCTCGACCGGGGCGCGCAGGCCGGCCCGGGAGAACTCGCGGGAGATCATGTTCCAGTCGAAGAGCGCGTTGTGCGCGACCAGGACGCGGTCCTGCAGACGCGTGGCGAACTCGTCGGCGATCTGCGGGAAGGTCGGGGCGGTGGCGAGCAGCTCGGCGGTGAGGCCGTGGATCCAGACCGGGCCCGGGTCTCGCTGGGGGTTGACCAGGGTGTACCAGTGGTCGACGACATCGCCGTCCGCGTCCAGCTGGTAGACGCCCGCCGAGATGACGCGGTCCGAGCGGCCGAGACCGGTGGTCTCGACGTCGACGACCGCGAACCCCCCGGTGGGGACGGCGGAGCGCTGCGCGGGGACCGGCGCGGTCCGCGGCACTCCGTAGGTCTCGGGCTGGATCGGTTGCATGGTCCAACAGGATAAGGGGCGGGGCGGGGGGCTCCGGCCGGAATGTTGCGACCGACCGGCCGGAATAGAGTGGTCGACGGGGGTGTCGTACACCTGGTCGAGATCTTTCAGCTAAGGAACAGCGCATGCGTGCCACCGTGATTCACGGCCCCAACGACATCCGGATCGAAGAGGTCCCGGACCCGGTGATCCAGCATCCGACGGACGTGGTGCTCCGGGTGGTGAACGCCTGCATCTGCGGCAGCGACCTGTGGGCCTACCGCGGCGTGGCGCAGCGGGTGGCCGGGCAGCGGATCGGGCACGAGTTCCTGGGCGTGGTCGAGGAGGTCGGCGCCGAGGTGCGCGGCTTCGCCAGGGGCGACCTGGTGGTGGCGCCGTTCGTCTGGTCGGACGGGACGTGTGACTTCTGTCTCGAAGGGCTGCAGACCTCCTGTCCGCACGGCGGGTTCTGGGGGCAGGTCGGTTCGGACGGCGGCCAGGGCGAGGCGGTGCGGGTGCCGTTCGCGGACGGGACTCTGGTGAAGCTGCCGAAGGAGGCGGCGGGTGATGCGAAGCTACTGCCCGGGCTGCTGGCGCTGTCCGACGTGATGTCGACCGGGCACCACGCGGCGGTCTCCGCGCGGGTGCGGCCGGGTGCGACGGTCGCGGTGGTCGGCGACGGCGCGGTGGGCCTGTGCGGGGTGCTGGCGGCGCACCGGCTGGGCGCGGGCCGGATCATCGCGCTGGGCCGGCACGCGGCCCGTACCGAGCTGGCCCGTCGCTTCGGTGCGACGGACGTGGTGGCGGAGCGCGGCGAGGCCGCGGTCGAGGCGGTGAAGGAGCTGACCGGCGGCCAGGGCGCGCACGCGGTGCTGGAGGCGGTCGGTACCGAGGAGTCGATGCGGACGGCCATCTCGATCACCCGGGACGGCGGCGCGGTGGGCTACGTCGGGGTGCCGCACGGCGGCAGCGCGGGCGTCGACATCGGTCAGATGTTCGGCCGAAACGTCTCGCTGAACGGCGGCGTCGCCCCGGCCCGCGCGTACATCCCCGAGCTGCTGCCGGACGTGCTCTCGGGCGCCATCGAGCCGGGCCTGGTCTTCGACCGCACCGTCGGCCTGGACGGCGTTCCGGACGGCTACCGCGCGATGGACGACCGCTCGGCCCTGAAGGTGCGGATCGCGTTCTGAGACCTCGGCCTCCCGGCACCCGGCCCGTACCGCCCCTTCGGGGTGCGGCACGGGCCGGTGTCGTTACCGGTGTCGTTTCCCGGGGGAGGGCGCGGGGGAGGGCGCGGGCGGCGGCCGGGGGGTCGGGGGGCGGGGGTCGGTCCGGTGCGGCGAAGTCGCTGAGATGGACTGCTTTTCGGCCAATCGGATGGTGCGAGGGGGTGAACGCTCGACTGATCGCGGTCAACCCCTTCCGGGGCGGGCAGGACGCTCCTAGCATTGCGCGGCGCCAGACATGTGACGCCCCTCACGTTCGATCGTTCCCCCCGTGTGACAAATACGCCGAAGGAGTGAGGAGACAGCGTGGATTCGCCGCCGCTCACCACCGCCGCCACGGAAGCCCAACTCATCGACGACAGCGAGGAGTTCCGAACCCTGCGGCGCTCGTTCCGGAGCTTCGCCTTCCCGGTCACCATCGGTTTCGTGCTCTGGTACCTGCTCTACGTCCTGCTCTCCTGCTACGCGCCGGGACTGATGCGCACCAAGGTCCTCGGGCACGTCAACGTGGCCCTGGTGCTCGGGCTGCTGCAGTTCGTGACCACCTTCGCGATCGCCGCCTGGTACGCCCGCTACGCGGACCGGCGGATCGACCCGTCCGCCGCGGCGATCCGCGAGGCGCACGGCGCCGTCGTCCACGCACCCCGGGAGCCCGCCGAATGACTCTGCTCGCCAGCTCCGCCACCGAGCACCGCGGTCTGACGATGGCCCTGTTCGGCGTCTTCGTCCTGGCCACCCTCGGCATCACCGTATGGGCCGGGCGGCAGACCAGGAGCGCCTCCGACTTCTACGCCGGCGGCCGCGGCTTCACCGGCTTCCAGAACGGCCTGGCCATCTCCGGCGACTACATGTCCGCCGCGTCCTTCCTCGGCATCGCCGGGACCATCGCGCTCACCGGCTACGACGGCTTCCTCTACTCGATCGGCTTCCTGGTCGCCTGGCTGGTCGCGCTGCTGCTGATCGCCGAACCGCTGCGCAACTCCGGTCGCTTCACGATGGCGGACGTCCTCGCGTTCCGGATGCGCCAGCGCCCGGTGCGCACCGCGGCGGGCGTCTCCACCATCGTGGTGTCGATCTTCTACCTGCTCGCCCAGATGGTCGGCGCCGGCACCCTGGTCGCGCTGCTGCTGGGCGCGGAGGGGAACGCCGCCAAGCGCTGGACCATCGTCGGGGTCGGCGCGCTGATGATCATCTATGTGGTGATCGGAGGGATGAAGGGCACCACCTGGGTGCAGATCGTCAAGGCGGTACTGCTGATCGCCGGCGCCGCGCTGATGACCGTCCTGGTACTGGCCAAGTACCACTTCAACCCCTCCGAACTGCTCGGGGCGGCGGCGAGCGCGAGCGGCAAGGGCGAGGCCTTCCTCCAACCGGGGCAGAAGTACGGCAGCGGCACCGCCAAGCTCGACTTCATCAGCCTGGGCATCGCGCTGGTCCTCGGCACCGCCGGCCTGCCGCACATCCTGGTCCGCTTCTACACCGTGCCCACCGCCAAGGCGGCCCGGAAGTCGGTGCTCTGGGCGATCGGCATCATCGGCGTCTTCTACCTGATGACCCTGGCGCTCGGCTTCGGCGCCGCCGCGCTGGTCGGCTCCAAGGCGATCAAGGCGGCGAACGCGGCGGGCAACACCGCGGCGCCCCAGCTGGCCGAGGCGCTCGGCGGAGGCGCCGGGACCACCGGCGGCGCGATCCTGCTCGCGGTGATCTCTGCGGTCGCCTTCGCCACCATCCTGGCCGTGGTCGCCGGGCTCACGCTCGCCTCCTCGGCCTCCTTCGCGCACGACCTCTACGCCAACGTGATCCGGCGCGGGAAGGCGAGCGAGAAGGAGGAGGTGCGCTCGGCGAAGTGGGCCGCGGTCGCGATCGGGGCCGTCGCGATCGTGCTCAGCCTCTTCGCGGACAAGCTCAACACCGCCGCCCTGGTCGCCCTGGCCTTCGCGGTCGCCGCCTCGGCGAACCTGCCCACCCTGCTCTACTCGCTGTTCTGGAAGCGCTTCACCACCGTCGGCGCGGTCAGCTCGGTCTACGCCGGACTGATCACCTCGGTGACGCTGGTGGTCTTCTCCCCGGTGGTCTCCGGCGCGAAGACCTCGCTCTTCCCGCACTCCGACTTCCACTGGTTCCCGCTGGAGAACCCCGGCCTGGTCTCCATCCCGGTCGGCTTCCTGGCCGGCTGGCTCGGCACGCTGCTGTCCAGGGAACAGTCCGACCCGGCGAAGTACGCTGAACTGGAGGTGCGCTCGCTGACCGGGCTGGGCGCCCACTGATCGTCCCGCGTGACTATGCTGGCCCGGCCCGCCGTGACGGTGGCCGGGCCGGCCGCATCTCGGGGAAGGACGCACGTGCTGCTCGACACCTTCGGACGACAGGCCGTCGACCTGCGGGTCTCCCTCACGGACCGGTGCAACCTGCGCTGCACCTACTGCATGCCGGAGGAAGGCCTGCAGTGGCTCGCCAAGCCGGACCTGCTCACCGACGAGGAGATCGTGCGACTCGTCACCGTCGCCGTGCGCGACCTGGGCGTGCGCGAGGTCCGCTTCACCGGCGGCGAGCCGCTGCTGCGCCCCGGGCTGGTCGCCGTCGTCGCCGCCTGCTCGGAGCTGGAACCGCGCCCGGAACTCTCACTGACCACCAACGGCATCGGGCTGGCCCGCACCGCGACGGCGCTGCGCGAGGCCGGCCTCGACCGGGTCAACGTCTCACTCGACACTCTCGACCCCGAGGTCTTCCACACCCTCACCCGCCGCCACCGCCACCAGGACGTGCTGGACGGGCTCGCCGCCGCCGAGGCCGCCGGGCTCGCGCCGGTGAAGCTGAACGCGGTACTGATGCGCGGGGTCAACGACCACGAGGCGGCCGACCTGCTGGCCTGGTGCCTGGAGCGGGGCTACGAGCTGCGCTTCATCGAGCAGATGCCGCTGGACGCCCAGCACGGCTGGGACCGCGCGTCGATGGTCACCGCGACGGAGATCCTCGACCTGCTGCGGGCCCGCTTCGCGCTCACCCCGGAGCCGTCCGAGCGCCGGGGGGCGGCACCCGCCGAGCGCTGGCTGGTGGACGGCGGCCCCGGCCGGGTGGGCGTGATCGCCTCGGTCACCCGTCCGTTCTGCCGGGCCTGCGACCGCACCCGGCTGACCGCCGACGGCCAGGTGCGCAACTGCCTGTTCGCGACCGGCGAGACCGACCTGCGCACCGCGCTGCGCTCGGGCGCGGACGACGCCGAACTCGCCGCGCTGTGGCGGGCGGCGATGTGGGGCAAGAAGGCCGGGGCCGGGATCGACGACCCGGAGTTCCTCCAGCCCGAGCGGCCGATGTCCGCGATCGGCGGCTAGGCGGCCCCTCGGCGGCCGACCGGCTTCCGGACCGACTCACCGGTACATCCGGATCGACTCGCCGGAACCCCCGGATCGACTCGCCGGAACCCTCGGACGGGTTGCTAGGCGGCCCCGCCGGAACTCTCGACGGCCTCGGGGGTCCAGTCGGCGAAGGCGACGACCTCCTTGAGGAAGCCGCGCACCCCGAGGAACTGGGAGAGGTGCTCGCGGTGCTCGTCGCAGGCGAGCCAGGTCTTGCGGCGGTCCGGGGTGTGCAGCTTGGGGTTGTTCCACACCAGCACCCAGCCTGCGTCCGCCCGGCAGCCCTTGGCGGAGCAGATCGGCGTCTGCGGGGTGTCCATCGGGCCGTCCTCAACGATTGGCGGGTGACGTCTGCACCGCCAGTCTGTCACGCCCGCTCGGGCCGACCGGATCCGGGCATGGCGACGCCGGGCAGCCACGGGGGGAGCCGCCCGGCGTCGGTCCGTCGCTCCGACGGGGGATGCGGAGCGCGTACGCAGTATGTCACGCCACCACCCTCGGATGGGGAGGTCTTGCATGATTAATCTGAGCTTCTTTTGAGCTTTCGACGAGCTGAACGAGGGCGAAGTGGCGTGAAACGGACGGTCAGTCCACGTCCTGTGAAGGATCGGTGGGAACGGCCTTTGCCTCTCCTGTACCAGCCTTCGCACCAGCCCCACCCGTCCCACCGGGGCCGAGCATCAACGGGGTGTCGAGCGGGAAGTCGAAGGTGCTCGGCAGGCCCGGGGCCCGCTCCCGGCCCGCGTTGGCGATCAGCACCGCGAAGTACGGCAGCAGGACGGCGCCCGCCAGGGCGGCGAACGCCAGCACCCGCTGGACGTCCCACAGCACCACCGCGAGCAGCACGCAGGCCGTGCGGACCAGCATCGAGATGACGTAGCGGCGCTGGCGTCCCCGGACGTCCTCGGTGAGGCTGCTGCGCGCCCCCGTGATCCGGAAGACCCGCCCGTCGTCGGCGCTCTTGCCCATGTGTCCTACCGCCCTCGTCGCGCACCCGCGCGCCTGGCCGCGCGGCCTCCTCACGGTACGCCCGGGCACGGGTGGCGACGAGACCGGGTGGGCCGGACCCACCCGGTCGGGTACGCGAAGGGCCTGTCCGGCGGAGCGGACAGGCCCAACGGTGGCGGGCGCCGGCGCGGGGCGCGGCCCGGCGGGCTACGAGCGCCGGGAGAGGTACTGCGGGGGCACGGCGTCGGTGAGCCACACACCGTTCTCGCTGAGCCGGAACTCGTGGCCGGCCGCCGTCATCGCCGCCGCGTTCACGGTCAGCACCACCGGACGGCCGTGCCGGGCGCCGACCCCGGTCGCCGTCCCGGTGTCCGCCGAGAGATGGACGTCCTGGCGGGTCATCGGGCGCAGGCCCTCGCGGAAGATCGCCGCCAGGTGCCGGTCGGCGGTGCCGTGGTAGAGCACCGGCGGTGGTACGGCGGCGGCCAGACCGAGGTCGACCGCCACCGTGTGGCCCTGGTTGGCGCGGATCGAGAGACCGTCCGGCGAGTAGCCGAAGCGGCGCTTGTTGTTGCTCGCCACGACGTGGTCCAGCTCGGCCCGCGTGAGCGGCCTGCCCCGGGCGGCGAGCGCGTCGAGCAGCTCGTCGACCCGGACCCAGCCGGCCCCGTCCAGCGTGATCCCCACCAGCCCGGGTTCGTGCCGCAGGATGCGCGACAGCATCTTGCTCGATCTGACCATGCGCTTCTCGTCCATCATGTCTCTCGTATCCCCCGTTGGTCAGCGGCTAGGAGGCCCGGCTGACCGAACTCATGTTGAAATCCGTGACACGCACGGGTGGCATCGCGGTGCGGGTGACGTTGTCGCTCCACTCGCGGGGCAGGCAGCGTTCGGTGCGGCCCACCTCGGTGATCCGGTTCAGCAGGTCCACCGGGGACTCGTTGAACCGGAAGTTGTTGACCTCGCCGACGACCTCGCCGTTCTCCACCAGGTAGACGCCGTCCCGGGTGAGCCCGGTGAGCAGCAGCGTCGCCGGGTCCACCTCGCGGATGTACCAGAGGCAGGTGAGCAGCAGGCCGCGCTCGGTGCGGGCGATCATCTCGTCCAGGGTCGGCGCCGACTCCTGGTCGGCCGTCTCCAGGACGAGGTTGTCGATCGCCGGGCGCAGCGGCAGGCCGGTGAGGGCCGCCGCGTGACGGCTGGTGATCAGGTCGTTCAGTACGCCGTCGCGGATCCACTCGGTGGCGGCGACCGGCTGGCCGTTGTCGAAGACCGAGTAGTCCCCGCCGGTGGAGTGGGTGAGCACGAACGGCGCGGCCTCCAGGTGGGGCTCGTGCGGGTCGGAGCGCAGCGTCAGCGGCAGGCCGCTGAGCTTGTCGCCGATCCGGGTGCCCCCGCCGGGCTTGGAGAAGACCGTCCGGCCCTCCTGGGCGTCCCGGCCGCCGGAGGACCAGTTGAGGACGATCAGCAGGTCGGCCACGGCCGAGGGCGGCAGCAGCGCCTCGTACCGCCCGGCCGGCAGGTCCACCTTGCGGGCGCCCCAGCCGAGCCGCCTGGTCAGCTCGGTGTGCAGGGCGGCGACGTCGATGTCGGCGAAGTCCCGGGTGGACGCGCCCACCCAGGCGGAGCTGGATAGGTCGGCGGTCTTGGCGTTGATCTCGACCATGCCGGTGGGCTGGTCGTGGCGCAGCCGCAGGCCGGTGGAGCTGCCCAGGTAGCTGGAGGTCATCTCGTGCCGGGCGAAGCCGTAGAGCAGTTCGCCCTGGGCGGCGGCGCGGGCGAAGGCCTCGCCGAGGGCCGGGCCGAAGGCGTCGAACACCTCGACGGAGGTCAGCGCGGGCGGCTCGGTGAAGTCCGGCGAGGACGGCCGGTCGGCGATCAGCGGCTGGGCGTCCTCGGCCGGTCCGGCCGCGCGGGCGGCCTCCTCGGCGGCCCGCACCAGTTCCTCCACCTCCTGCTCGGTGACGGCCTCGCGGGAGACCACGCCGGAGGCGGTGCCCTCGGCGCCGGCCACGGTGGCGATCACGGTGAGGCGGCGGCCGCGGGTGACGCCGTTGGTGGTCAGCGCGTTGCCCGCCCAGCGCAGATTGGCGGTGGACTCCTCGTCGGCGATCACCACGCAGCCGTCGGCGCGGGAGAAGCCGAGCGCCAGCTCGACGAGTTCGTGGGGCTGCTTCGCGGTCATCAGTGACCCGCCTCCTGCTGGGTGTTGAGCACGTTGACGTTGCGGAACAGCGCCGACGGGCAGCCGTGGCTGACCGCCGCGATCTGACCGGGCTGCGCCTTGCCGCAGTTGAAGGCGCCGCCGAGGAAGTAGGTCTGCGGGCCGCCGACCGCCGCCATCGAGCCCCAGAAGTCGGTGGTGGTGGCCTGGTAGGCGAAGTCCTTGACCTGGCCAGCGAGTTCGCCGTTCTTGATGGCGTAGGCGCGCTGCCCGGTGAACTGGAAGTTGTACCTCTGCTGGTCGATCGACCACGAGCGGTCGCCCACGATGTACAGGCCGTTCTCCACCCCGGCGAACAGGCCCTCGGTGTCCGGGCCGTCGGCGGCCGGCTGCAGCGAGACGTTGGCCATCCGCTGCACCGGGACGTGCGCCGGGGAATCGGCGAAGGCGCAGCCGTTGGAGCGCTCGAAGCCCTTCAGCTCGGCGATGCGGCGGTCGAGCTGGTAGCCGACCAGGATGCCGTCCTTGACGAGGTCCCAGGACTGGGTGGCCACGCCCTCGTCGTCGTAGCCGATGGTGGAAAGCCCGTGCTCGGCGGTGCGGTCGCCGGTGACGTGCATCAGCTCGGAGCCGTACTTGAGCGAGCCGAGCTGGTCGAAGGTGGCGAAGGAGGTACCGGCGTAGGCGGCCTCGTAGCCGAGCGCGCGGTCCAGCTCGGTGGCGTGGCCGATCGACTCGTGGATGGTCAGCCAGAGGTTCGTCGGGTCGATGACCAGGTCGTAGCGGCCCGCCTCGACGCTCGGGGCCCGCATCTTCTCGGCCAGCAGGACCGGCAGTTCGGCGAGCTCGGCGTCCCAGTCCCAGCCGGTGCCGGCTCCGGCGCCGGCGCCGGTGAGGCCGCGCCCGTCGGGGGACGCCCCCCGGGCCCCCACGATGAACTCGTAGCCGCGGCCGACCGGCGGGGCCAGGGTCTGCATCGATTCGAAGGCACCGGTGCGCTCGTCGACCGAGGTGGCCTCCAGGTCGGAGTACACCCGGATCCGCTGCTGGGTGGTGACCGTGCCCGCGGTGTCCGCGTAGAACTTGTTCTCCTGGACGGTCCGCAGGGCCGCCCGGACGTGCGAGACGCCCTCGGCGGCCAGCAGCCGGGAGCTGCGCTCGGCGAGCAGGGCGGTCTTCTCGGCGTCCGGCACCTCGAAGGGGTTGACCTCGTACGCGGAGACCCAGGTGACGTCCCGGTGGACCGGCTCGTCGGCCAGCTCGACCCGCTCGGTGGAGCCGGCCGCCCGGCTGATCCCGCCGGAGAGCCGGGCCACCGCGACGGCCTGCTCGGCGACCCGGGCCGCCGCGTCGGGAGTGAGGTCGACGCCGGCGGCGAAGCCCCAGGCGCCGTCCAGCACCACCCGGACGGCGAAACCGAGCTGCACGCCGTCGGAGGTGCCGGCCGGACGCGCGTCGCGCAGCCGCCAGGAGGCACTGCGGATCCGCTCCAGGCGGAAGTCGGCGTGGCTCGCGCCCAGTTCGCGGGCCCGGGCGAGGGCGGCGTCCGCGAGCGGCCGCAGCGGCAGGGCGAGGAACAGCGGGTCGACGGCGCGCCCGTGCGGGGCGCCGGAGCGATCGGCCGGAGGGATCGGAGGCAATCGTGCTCCCAGGTCGCGGAGGGTGGCGGTGCGGCGCCACAGGGGCGCCCGCACCGCATCATTTCCCGTCCACCGGGTTTCCGGCCAGCGCATTTCCACCGGTGTGCCGCGGTTTCGGCCGGGACGGTCCGCCCTCCCGGCCCGCCTTCCCGGCGCGCCCGTCCGCCCTCCCGGCCCGCCTTCCCGGCGCGCCCGCGCGAGCCGTCAGCCGACGGTCTCCCACCAGCCGTTCAGCTCCGGCGGGTTGTCGACGTCGACCCGCTCGCCGGGGCGCGGCACGACCAGCGGGACGGCCTGCTCCTTGGCGGCCTTCACCAGTCGCTCGATCGGCTCCGCCCACGGGTGCAGGCCCAGGTTGAAGGTGCACCAGTGGACGGGCACCAGCAGGCCGGCGGCCAGGTCCCGGTGCGCGAGGACGGCGTCCTCGGGGGTCATGTGGATGTCCGCCCAGGCGGCGTCGTAGGCGCCGATCTGGACCAGTGCGGCGTCGAACGGGCCGTGCTGGGCGCCGATCCGGGCGTAGCCCTCGAAGTAGCCGGAGTCGCCGGTGTAGAAGACCTTGCGGTTCGGGCCGGCGACCACCCAGGACCCCCACAGGGTGGTGTTGCGGGTCAGCCCGCGGCCGGAGAAGTGGTGCGCCGCGGTGAGGGTGAGCACCAGGTCGCCCAGGGTGCAGGTCTCGTCCCAGTCCAGTTCGATGATCCGGTGCTCGGGGACGCCCCAGCGGCGCAGGTGGGCACCGATGCCGAGCGGCACCGCGAAGGGCGCGGACTGGCTGCGCACCAGGCGCTTGACCGTCGCCATGTCCAGGTGGTCGTAGTGGTCGTGCGAGATCAGCACCGCGTCGACCTGCGGCAGCTCCTCCAGCTCCACCGGCACCGGGTGCAGCCGCTTGGGGCCGACGTGCGCGGCGGGGGAGCAGCGGTCGCTCCAGATCGGGTCGAGCAGCACCCGGAAGCCCTCGATCTCCACCAGCGCGGAGGCGTGCCCGTACCAGGTGACTTCCACGCCCTCGGCGGCCGGCCCGGGCGGGGAGACGGGGCGGACGGTCGGCACCGGACGGGCGGGGACGCGGCCGGCCCGCTCGAACAGCATCCGGCGGGCGGCGGCGCCGTCGAAGCCGGGGGCGCCGGCCGTGCGGGCGAGGGTGGAGGGCGCGTTGTGGAAGACGCCGTCACGGTACTGCGGGGAGTTGCGCACCCGTTCCTCGCGCTCGCCGTCCGGCCGTCGCCCGAACGCGGCCGGCAGGTCGCGCAGCGCCCAGGCGGCCGTGCCCAGGCCGGCCGCCAGGGCGGTGAGGGCCAGCAGTCGTCCGCGTCGGTGGGTGCTCCCGGGCCGTGCCATGGTCATCCGCTCTGCCTTCGTCGCTCGCCGGGATGGTCGGGGATCGGTACGGCCGCTCCCGGGCCGGATCGCACCACGGGGGCAACGGGTGCGCCCGTCCGTGTTGTTCCCGTACAGTCGCCCCGATCCGGGCAGCGCCGGGGCCTGGGAGATGTCCGCCGCCGGGACGGTACGAGCGGGCACGGATTGTCGGATTGCGACAGATCCGCCGGGGAGGCGCTGTGGGAGCCCGATGCGCCGCCGCCGCCGACCGCCCGATAGCGTCACACTGCGTACGCATTCCGACGTACGTGCTCACACACGGAGAGAGGTGGATCGTTGAGCCGCTCGGTTCTCGTCACCGGAGGAAACCGGGGCATCGGCCTCGCGATCGCCCAGGCCTTCGCCGAAGCGGGCGACAAGGTGGCCATCACCAGCCGCTCGGGCGAGGTGCCCGAAGCGCTGGCCAAGTACGACGTCCTCGCGGTCCGCTGCGACATCACGGACGCCGCGCAGGTCGACGCCGCCTTCACCGAGATCGAGCAGAAGCACGGCGCGGTCGAGGTGCTGGTCGCCAACGCGGGCATCACCAACGACACCCTGCTGCTGCGCATGTCCGAGGAGGACTTCACCTCCGTCGTCGACACCAACCTGACCGGCACCTTCCGGGTGGTCAAGCGCGCCTCCAAGCTGATGATGCGTGCCCGGAAGGGCCGTGTCGTGCTGATCTCGTCCGTGGTGGGCCTGTCCGGCTCCCCGGGCCAGGCCAACTACGCCGCCTCCAAGGCCGGCCTGGTCGGCTTCGCCCGGTCGCTGGCGCGCGAGCTCGGCCCGCGCAACATCACCGTCAACGTGGTCGCCCCCGGCTTCGTCGACACCGACATGACCGCCGTGCTCAGTGACGAGCGCCGCGCGGAGATCGTCTCGGGCGTGCCGCTGGGCCGCTACGCGGCGCCCGCCGAGGTCGCCTCCACCGTGCGGTTCCTCGGGTCGGACGAGGCCGCGTACATCACTGGAGCCGTCATTCCCGTCGACGGCGGATTGGGCATGGGTCACTGATCATGAGCGGAATCCTCGAAGGCAAGCGGATCCTGATCACCGGTGTGCTGATGGAGTCCTCCATCGCCTTCCACACCGCCAGGCTCGCGCAGGAGCAGGGCGCGGAGATCATCCTCACCGCCTTCCCGCGCCCGAGCCTGACCGAGCGGATCGCCAAGAAGTTGCCGCACCCGGTCAAGGTGCTGGAGCTGGACGTCTCCAACCCGGAGCAGCTGGCCGGCATCGCCGACCAGGTCCGCGAGCACCTGCCGACCCTGGACGGCATCGTCCACTCGATCGGCTTCGCGCCGCAGGACGCGCTGGGCGGCAGCTTCCTGGACACCCCGTGGGAGTCCGTGGCCACCGCGATGCACGTCTCCGCGTACTCGCTGAAGTCGCTGACCACGGCGCTGCTGCCGCTGATGCAGGACGGCGGCTCGGTGGTCGGCCTGACCTTCGACGCGCAGTTCGCCTGGCCGCAGTACGACTGGATGGGCCCGGCCAAGGCCGCCCTGGAGTCGACCAACCGCTACCTGGCGCGCTACCTGGGCGAGCGGGACATCCGCTGCAACCTGATCTCGGCCGGTCCGATCGGCTCGATGGCCGCCAAGTCCATCCCGGGCTTCGGCGACCTGGCCGACACCTGGAACCACCGCTCCCCGCTGAAGTGGGACCTGAGCGACCCGGAGCCGGCCGGCCGCGGCATCGTCGCGCTGCTGTCGGACTGGTTCCCGAAGACCACCGGCGAGATCATCCACGTTGACGGCGGTCTGCACGCCATCGGCGCCTGACGCTCCGCCCGTACGCCGCTGCCCGGCCCTCCCCCGCGGGGGTGCCGGGCAGCGGCGTTTCGTGCTTCGTCCGGCCGGGGTTCTCCGCCCGGCCGGGGTTCTCGGGACGGGGGCTTTCGGGAGGAGCCTCCTGAGCGTGGCCTCCTGAGCGTGGCCTTCCGGGAGTGGCCTCCGGGGGCGGGGCGGCCGGGGTGTCGGGCCGGGGGCGGTCAGGCCTCGGCGGGGGTGCAGCCACCGGGGGCGGCGCGGCCGGCCTCGACGGCGGCGCGCTCGGCGTCACCGGCCCGGATCGCCTCCAGGATGGACTGGTGGCCGATGTAGCGCTCCGCGATCAGCTCGGGGCCGACGTCGTGCCGCAGGAGCTCGCGGGTGGCCTCGCCGAGGTCGGCGTAGACCGCGAGCAGGACGTCGTTGTGGGCGGCGGCCACCACGGCCTGGTGGAAGGCGGCGTCGGCCTGGACGAAGTCCTCGGCGCCGCCGGAGTGCCAGGCGGCCTCCCGGCGGGCCAGCGCGCCGTCCAGCAGCTCCAGGTCGTGCGCGGTGCGGCGGCGGGCGGCGAGGGCCGCCGCCGAGGTCTCCAGTGCCGAACGGAGCTCGGCGACCTGGCCCTGGTCGGCGTCGGCGAAGCGGCGGTGCATCACTCCGGCGAGCTCGCTGGTGGCCAGCACGTACGTGCCGGAGCCCTGCCTGATGTCGAGCAGTCCGTTGTGGGCGAGGGCGCGGACGGCCTCGCGGACGGTGTTGCGGGCGACGCCGAGCTGTTCGACCAGGGCGGCCTCGGTGGGGATGCGCGAGCCGACCGGCCACTCCCCGGATGTGATCTGGGCACGCAGCTGTGCGATCACCTGGTCGGACAGCGGGGTGCGCCTCGGCGAGGACAGCGCCACGGGGGACTCCTTGACGGCTACGGCTCGGATGGGGCCTGGGTGGGAAGTGGCCGGACGATGAACGGTCGGCACATCATGCCAATTCCAAGGTGCATCAATTCATCCCATCATTCTATGATGCTGTCCATGCCCGCAGCAGACACCACCGTTTCCGCCCGGACCGAGAGCCGGACACCGACCGCCGAGCGGCCCGCCGCCTCCGGCTCGGCCAAGTACCTGGGCTGGCTGTTCGCCGTCGCGATCGCCGCCGCCGCCTTCAACCTGCGCCCCGTGGTCACCAGCCTCGGGCCGCTGCTCAAGCAGGTCCGCGACGACCTCGGGATGAACCCGACGCTCGCCGGGCTGCTCACCGCCGTCCCGTCGCTGTGCTTCGGGCTGTTCGGCTTCGCCGCGCCCGCGGCGGCCCGTCGGATCGGTCCGATCGCGGTCGTCACCGCGGGCATGGGCGCCATCACGGCGGGCGTGCTGGCCCGCTCGTTCGCCGGGGGCACTGCCGTGTTCCTGCTGCTCACCGCCCTCGCCCTGGCCGGGGTGGCGGTCTCCAACGTGCTGCTGCCGGTGGTGATCAAGCGGTACTTCCCGGACAAGGTCGGTCCGATGATCGGCCTCTACTCGATGGCGCTGTCCGCCGGCACCGCGCTGGCCGCGGCCGTCACCGTGCCGCTGACCAAGTCGCTCGGCGGTGACTGGCGCTACGGCCTGGGTGTCTGGGCCGTCCTGGGAGCGCTCGCCCTGGTGCTCTGGCTGCTGGTGCTGATCGCCAAGCGGGAGCGCGGTGAGCGGGCCGACGGCGCCGCCGCCCCCGTCCGGCTGCCGATCACCCGCAGCCGGACCGCCTGGGCGCTGGCCGGGTACTTCGGCCTCCAGGCCACCGGCGCGTACGTGGTCATGGGCTGGATGTCGCAGATCTTCCAGGACGCCGGCATCGGCGAGGGCACCACCGGGGTGCTGCTCGCGGTCACCATGGTGATCGGCGTGCCGGTCTCCTTCGTGCTGCCCAACCTGGCCGCACGGCGCGGCGACCAGCGGCTGTTCGTGGTCGTGCTGGCCTGCTGCGGCATCGCCGGGTACGCGGGGCTGGCACTCGCCCCGGCCGGGGGCGCCTGGCTCTGGGCGGTCCTGCTGGGCCTGTCCAACTGCGCCTTCCCGCTGGTGCTGACCATGATCGGACTGCGGGCCCGGTCGGCGGGCGGGGTCGCGCAACTCTCCGCCTTCGCCCAGGGCATCGGCTACCTGGTGTCCATCCCGGGCCCGATCCTGGTCGGCTGGCTCTACGGGGCCACCGGTGAGTGGTACTGGCCGCTGGGCTTCCTGTCGCTGCTGCTGGTGCCGCAGATGCTGTTCGGCCTGCGCGCCGCGCGGGCCCGGCACATCGAGGACGAGGCGGTGCGCCCGGCGGAGCGGGCCGAGGCCTGACAGCCTGACACCGAGCGGCCGGACGCGGCGGTGGGACGCGGCGGTGGGACGCGGCGGTGGGGCCCGGGCTCAGGGCCCGGGGCCCGACGGCGAAGGTCAAGGCCCGGCCAAGGGGGTGGGGCCAGCGGACGGCGGGCGTGTTCGGGATGGGAGAATTCCGGACATGCCCGTTCTCGATCCCAATCCCACCGACGGCCGCAAGCAGCTCGGCCGCATCGCCCTCGCCTTCTCCGCCATCGTGGTGCTGGTGGCGCTCATCGCCACCGTCGCGGCCTCGATCGGCTGACGGACGGCCTCTGCGCCCCTGCGCCCGTACTCCACCCGACGCTCCGGTGAACGGGACACGGTGACACTCGTCGTCCCTCGGAGTGGCGGCGTCCGGGAGCATCGCGCCGCCGGGCCGCTTTTCTGCCAAGCTTGCTGGGTATGAGCGCCGACACGCCCCGCAGGATCATCGTTCTCCGCCATGCCAAGGCCGACTGGCCGAACGGCGTGGACGACCACGACCGGCCGCTGGCCGACCGGGGCCGTCACCAGGCCCCGGACGCCGGCCGCTGGCTGGTCGACTCCGGCATCAACCCCGACTACGTGGTCTGCTCCACCGCGCTGCGCACCCGAGAGACCTGGAAGCTGGCGGTGCACGAGCTGCCGCAGCGGCCCCTCAAGACCGTCTACGAGGAACGGGTCTACGAGGCGAGCCCCGGCGAGATCATCGCCGTGCTCCAGGAGACCCCGGAGGAGTACTCGGACGTGGTGCTGGTCGGCCACAACCCGGGTGTGCTGGGTCTGACCCAGGTGCTGGCCGGGGACGCGGGCGACCGGGACGCGCTGGAGCGGCTGCGGCTCGGGGGCTTCCCGACGGCGGCGATCGCGGTGCTCAGCTTCAGCGGCTCCTGGAAGGGCGTCGAGCCGGGCGTGGCCGAGCTGGTCTCGTACCACACGCCGCAGGACTGACCCTGGGAACACAGGTGAGGGGCGCGCGGATGCGATCCGCGCGCCCCTCACCTGTGTCCGCAGGCCGTACGGTCCGTGTCCGCGGGCCGCGCGCCTTCCTCGGGCTGTTCCTCGGGCCTCACTCCACCGGCCGTTGCCGGGCCGGCTCCTACTCGGTCTCGGTCGGGGTGCCGTGCAGCGCGTCGGCCGCCTCGACCTCCTCACGGGTGATGCCCAGCAGGTACAGCACGGTGTCCAGGAACGGCACGTTCACCGCGGTGTCGGCGGCCTCGCGCACCACCGGCTTGGCGTTGAACGCCACCCCGAGGCCGGCCGCGTTCAGCATGTCCAGGTCGTTGGCGCCGTCGCCGATCGCCACCGTCTGCTCCAGCGGCACCTTCGCCTGCTCGGCGAAGCGGGCCAGCCAGCGGGCCTTGCCTGCCCGGTCCACGATCTCGCCGACCACCCGGCCGGTGAACCTGCCGTCCACCACCTCCAGGGTGTTCGCGGCCGCGAAGTCCAGGCCCAGCTGCTCCACCAGGTGGTCGGTGACCTGGGTGAAGCCGCCGGACACCACCGCGACCTGGTAGCCGAGGCGCTGGAGCGTACGGATCAGGGTGCGCGCGCCCGGCGTGAAACGGACCTCGGCGCGGACCTTCTCGGTCACCGAGGCGTCCAGCCCGGCCAGCAGCGCCACCCGGGCCCGCAGCGACTCGGCGAAATCCAGCTCGCCGCGCATCGCCGCCGCCGTCACCTCGGCGACCTCCTCCTCGCAGCCCGCGTGGGCGGCGAACAGCTCGATCACCTCGTCCTGGATGAGCGTGGAGTCGACGTCCATGACCACCAGGCGCTTGGCCCGGCGCTCCAGCCCGGCGGCGACCACCGCGACGTCCACCCGCTGGGTGGCCGCCTCCTGGGCCAGCGCGGCCCGCAGCTCGTCGGTGGCCACACCGGAGACGGCCAGCTCGACCGCCGTCACCGGGTACTTGGCGAGCCGGAAGACACGGTCGATGTTGCCCCCCGAGGCGGTGATCCGGGAGGTGAGTGCGGAGACGGCGGCGGCGGTCAGCGGATTGCCGAGCACCGTGACGTGCGAACGGCCCTCGCGGCGCGGCCGGTTGTCACCGATGCCGGAGAGGATCTCGGCCTGGAGCTTCTGCTCGTCGGCCCAGCGGTGGACGGTGGCCCGCAGCCCACCCTCGGCGGCGGGTACGGGGGGCGGGGTGACCAGCGCGCAGAGCGTGATGCGGCCACGGGTCACGACCTGCTCGATGTCGATGACGTCGACGCCGAAGCCGGCCAGCGTCGCGAAGAGGCCGGCAGTGATGCCGGGGCGGTCCTTGCCGAACACCTTGACGAGCAGGGTGCGCTCGTCCGCGGTCCGGTGCTGGGCGGCGGGGAGGGGCTCAGCGGCCAGGGGCGATGCGTTCATGGTGCCTCCCACGCTACCGGGCGCCCGACGGCCCGGGGGCACCCGTCCCACCTCGCGGGACGGCGCGGTCCGGGGTCGGTAGCAGCCTGGTCACAGTCGCCCGGGCCGACTTTCACCGGCGGTCGGCGGGCTGGAATGATTCCCCCCGTCAGTCAGAGAAACATCGCAGCCCCGGCCGGGGGCCACAATTCGGGGGAACCGAGAGAGCGGGGCAGGCGAGCAGTGCCGCAACTCGTCATTGAGATCAACGGACAGCAGCGGACTCTGGAGCCCGGGCGGTCCTACACCATCGGGCGCAACCCTCAGTCGGACTTCCCGTTCGAGGACGCCAGGGTCTCCTGGCAGCACGGGACCATGAGCTTCAACGGCAGCGGTTGGCAGCTGGACGACCACGGCAGCACCAACGGAACGTACGTGGCCGGGGCCCGCACCCTGCAGGCCCAGCTGTTCCCCGGTGCCGTGGTCAACCTGGGCAACCCGGAGAACGGCCCCCGGCTCGGCTTCTCCGCACCCGTGCACGCCGCCGCTCCGCAGGCCGCGGCTCCACAGGCCACCCCGATGCACGAGGCCGCCACCAGCCGAGGCCCGGTGCCCACGCCCCAGCAGCCCGCCCCGCAGCAGGGCTGGCCGCAGCACGACCCGTACCAGCAGCCTCAGCAGCAGGCCTGGCCCGGGCAGCCGCAGGACCAGCCGCCGTTCCCGCAGCAGCAGTACGCGCCGCCGCAGGCCCAGCCGGCCCCGCAGCAGCCCCAGCCCCAGCCTCAGCACGGTGGCTTCCCGCAGCAGCAGGATTTCCCAGCCCCGCCGCAGCACGGTGGCGGCGGGCCGCAGCCGACCATCATCCGCAACCTGACGTCGTCGATGCGCACCGCCCGGATCGGTCGTGCGCTCGACAACGACATCGTGGTGTCCGACCTCCAGGTCTCCCGCCACCACGCCGAGCTGCGTCAGCTCCCGGACGGCCGCTACGAGATCGTCGACCTCGGCAGCCACAACGGCATCTTCCTCAACGGCCAGCGGGTGCAGCGTCAGCTGATGGGCCCGCAGGACCGGCTGACCGTCGGCCACTCCAGCTTCGTCCTGGTCGGCGACCAGCTGCAGGAGTTCGTCGACACCGGTGCGGTCTCCTTCTCCGCCCGCCACCTGACCGTCGAGGTCGACCACAAGGGCGGCAAGAAGGTCCTGCTCGACGACGTCAGCTTCGGCGTCCCGGAGAAGTCCCTGGTCGCGGTCATCGGCCCGTCCGGCTCCGGCAAGTCCACGCTGCTGCGCGCCCTCACCGGCTACCGCCCGGCCGACCGCGGCGAGGTCCTGTACGACGGCCGTAACCTCTACAAGCAGTTCGCCGAGCTCCGCTCGCGCATCGGCCTGGTGCCGCAGTCCGAGATCCTGCACCGCGAGCTCACCGTCCGGAAGGGCCTCAAGTACGCCGCCCAGCTGCGCTTCCCCGGCGACACCGAGGCGCGCGAGCGCGACGCCCGGATCGACGAGGTGCTGTACGAGCTGCGCCTGGACAAGCGAGCCGACAACAAGATCACCGCGCTCTCCGGCGGCCAGCAGAAGCGTGTCTCGGTCGCCCTGGAGCTGCTCACCAAGCCCTCGCTGATCTTCCTGGACGAGCCCACCTCGGGCCTCGACCCGGGCATGGACCGCGAGGTCATGCAGATGCTGCGCGGCCTCGCCGACGACGGCCGCACCATCCTGGTCGTCACTCACTCGGTGGCCGAACTCGCACTCTGCGACCGGCTGCTCGTGATGGCGCCGGGCGGCTCGGTGGCCTACTTCGGCCCGCCGGACGAGGCGCTGCACTTCTTCGGGTACGAGACCTGGGCGGACGTCTTCCAGGCCTTCGAGAACTACCCGGACCACGACTGGGCCGGCCGCTACCGCGGCTCGGTGCACTACCAGCAGTACTCCGCGCCCACCGTGGAGGCGGGCGAGGTGCAGCACGTCCAGGTCGCCCAGGAGGCCGTCAAGCCGCCGAAGCCGCAGAGCTGGGGTTCGCAGCTGTGGACGCTGATGCGCCGTTACATGTCGGTGCTCGCCTCGGACCGCGGCTTCCTCGCGCTGTCCGTGCTGCTGCCCGCCGTCATCGGCGCGGTCAGCGTGCTGATCCCCAACGAACCGGGGCTCGCACCCAACCCCAAGACACAGCTCCACCTCAACAGCGGCGCCGCGACGATCATGCTGATCCTGGCGATCGGCGCCTGCTTCTCCGGGGCGGCCAACTCGGTCCGCGAGTTGATCAAGGAGCGGGCGATCTACGAGCGGGAACGAGCCACCGGGCTCTCCCGCTCGGCGTACATGATGTCCAAGATCATCGTGCTGGGCTTCTTCAGCGTGATCCAGGGCGCCATCATCTCCGCCGTCGGTTTCCTGCCGCGCAAGCTCCCCGAGCACGGCCTGATCGTCAAGAACCTGCCGATCATCGAGATGACCATCGGCATGATCCTGCTGAGCTTCGCCGCGATGATGTTCGGCCTGATGATCTCCGCGCTGGTGAAGACCGCCGAGAAGACCATGCCGCTGCTGGTCATGTTCGCCATCATCCAGGTCGTCTTCACCGGCTGCCTCTTCCAGATCTTCAGCAAGCCCGGACTGGAGCAGGTCGCCTGGCTGATGCCGGCCCGCTGGGGCACCGGCATCGTGTCCACCACGCTCGACCTGTCCGTGCTCATGGGTCCCTGGAACAAGGACTTCCAGAACCCCAACTACGACCCGCTCTGGAAGCACAGCGTCGCCCAGTGGGCGATCGACGCGGGTGTGCTGATCGCCATCTCCGTCGCCATCGGCGTCCTCGTGACCCGGCTCCAGCGCCGGCACGAGCCCGAGGTCATGCAGAAGGGCTGACCCCTTCTCCGACTCTCCGGCGGCAGGCCGAGGGGCGGCTCTCCCAACAGGGAGGGCCGCCTCTCGGCGTTCCGGGCGCTCCCACGAAGCTCCGGGCGGGCCCTGCGGCCTAGGTCCCCGGACCTGGGCCCGGGGCGGCCGCGGACGGACGCGGCGGTCGCCGGGGCGGCGGTAGTTTGGCGGTATGTCCAGCACCACCGGAGACCACCGGACCCACCGGGGCCCGCTGCCCGCCTGCGAACCCTGCCTGTCCGGGATCGAGGCCGTCAGCCAGGCACTGCTCGCCATGAGCCGGCACCTGGAGGTTCGTGAGGTGCTGCGCCGCATCACCGCCTCCGCCAGGGGACTGCTCGGCGCCGAGTACGCGGCCCTGGGCGTGCCCGACGACCACGGGGGCTTCGCCCAGTTCGTTGTCGACGGTGTCACCGACGAGCAGTGGCGGGCGATCGGCCCGCTGCCCCGACAGCACGGCGTACTCGCCGTGATGCTGCACGAGACCGGCCCCACCCGGCTGGCGGACGTCCGCAAGGCGCCCACCTTCGAAGGATGGCCCGCAGCCCACCCCGATATGGACGCCTTTCTGGGCATGCCGATCCTGGACACCGACGCGGCCGAGGACGAGCCGCAGGTGATGGGCGTCATCTTCCTCGCCAACAAGCGTGGCGGCGGCCTCTTCACCGATCACGACGAGGAGCTCCTGCGGATCCTCGCCGCGCACGCGGCCCTCGCGCTGTCCAACGCCCGACTGTACGAGCGCAGCCGCGAGCTCACGCTGGCCGGCGAGCGTGCCCGGATCGCCCACGACCTGCACGACGCCGTCTCGCAGAAGCTCTTCTCGCTCCGGCTCACGGCCAAGGCGGCCGCCAAGCTTGTCGACCGCGACCCCGTCCGGGCACGTGCCGAACTCGCCGAGGTCGCCCGTCTCGCCGCCGAGGCTGCCGACGAGCTGCGCGCGGTCGTCGTGGAGCTGCGTCCCGCAGCCCTGGAGGAGGACGGGCTCAGCGCCACTCTCGCCTCTCAGGTGCAGGTCCTGGACCGGGCGCACACCGCCGACGTCGCCTTCGCCGCCGACGGGGTCCGGGCCCTGCCGCCTGCCCAGGAGGCCGCACTGCTGAGAGTCGCCCAGGAGGCGCTGCACAACGCGCTGCGCCACTCCGGCGCCCGCAGGGTCACTGTCACCCTGGCCGGGACGCCTGCGCGCGGTGCGGTGCTGCGCGTGCACGACGACGGGCGCGGCTTCGACCCGGAGTCCGTCCGGCGAGCAGGCCGTCACCTCGGCCTGGCCTCGATGCGCGACCGCGCGGCCGCCGTCGGCGGCACACTCACCCTGGAATCGGCCCCCGGTCGGGGGACGCTCGTCGAGATGGAGGTCCCCGGTGCCTGAGAGCACACCGTCGATCCGTGTCCTGTTGGTCGACGACCATCAGGTGGTTCGGCGCGGGCTGCGCACTTTCCTGGAGGTCCAGGACGACATCGAGGTGGTCGGGGAGGCCGCCGATGGGGCGGAGGGTATTGACCGGGCCCGTGAGCTCGACCCCGATGTCGTCCTGATGGACCTCAAGATGCCCGGCGTCGACGGCATCGAGGCGCTGCGCACGCTCAAGGGTGAGGGCAGCCGCGCCCGGATCCTGATCGTCACCAGCTTCACCGAGCACCGCACGATGGTTCCCGCGCTGCGGGCCGGTGCGGCCGGGTACGTGTACAAGGACGTGGACCCGGAGGCGCTGGCCGGGGCGATTCGGTCGGTGCACGCCGGTCACGTTCTGCTCCAGCCCGAACTGGCCGAGGCCCTGCTCGCCGACGACGGCCCGCGCGTTCCGCAGGGTCGAGGTGGCACGCTCACCGAGCGCGAGCGCGAAGTGCTCGGACACATCGCCGATGGCCGCTCCAACCGGGAGATCGCCCGCAGTCTGCACCTCTCGGAGAAGACGGTGAAGACCCATGTGTCCAACATCCTCATGAAGTTGGACCTGAGCGACCGCACCCAGGCGGCACTCTGGGCCGTTCGTCACGGCGAGGCCCGAGAGGGGTAGCGCGCCGGGGGCGCGACGTACTGGCGCGGGCGCCGTGCCGATCGGCAGGTTTTCGACCAGGCAGGGCGTCAAACGGTGTTCCAGCATGTGCCGTTCGGCAGGGTTGGCCCGAATTCAGGTGATCCATCATCATTCGGCTGTGCCAGGCTGATCGCCGACACCGATCCCGAGGGAGGGCCGGATGAACGCGATGCGCAATCAGTGCGGGCCTGTCGTGCTGGCCCATGAGCTTGAGGTGACATGCCACCTGTTCGACGAGCGTCCGATGTCCGGGCCCGGGTCGCAACCGATTGTCGAGGACGGGGGCCGAGAGCGGGCGCCAGGACGCCCCTTGTCCGGGTGTCAGGTGGCGGGGGCGGAGAATCGTGCAGCAGAGGCCGTCGAGCGCAGAGCGAGGTTGGCCCTGGAGACAGCCCGAGACCGGGAGGCCTACGGGCCGGAGCTGCTGAGACGCCGACTGCGGATGCGGCGTTGGCAGTTCAACCTGGCACGGGAACGTGAACTGATCCCCGAGCCGGACCTCGACAACGGCACCTGGTCGGCGCTCGTCGAGGTACAGCTGAAGGCCCGCACCGAGGAGATCATCCTCGCGCTCGGCGCCGTGCCGCCCATGGGGGCGGCCAAGGCGGCCACGGTGTTGGGCCACACCACAGGTCTGCTGGTGATCGCCGAAGACATCAGGCGGCTCGCCGCCGCAGGAGAGCTACGCCCCTGCGGCGGATACCGGGGCTGGCCGACCTACAGCCGGGAGGCCTTGGCCGCCGTCCCGTATGCCGTGGTGCAGCAGACTGTCACGGAGCGCATGCACAAGGCTGCGGCCACGGCACGGGCCGCGGCCGAGGCGCTGGAACGGAGACTCGCGGAGAGCTACTCGGCGGAGGAGGCAGTCGAAGTCCTGGGGTGGCCCCGGTGCCGGCTGGTGGCCACGACGGCGCAGGGAGGCCTGGCCGCCGGGCCCGACGGCAGATACGAGCGCGCCGAGGTGATCGCGCTCGCCATCGCCGACTCCGGGGCCCAGCACCTCTCAGCGATCGTCTCGCTCGTCCACGAGGGCGTTGTAGGCGGCGACCTGGGCGCGCCGGGCGGTGCGCCGCAGCGGGGCCAGGGCGGATTGGCGGGCCGCCATCTCGGAGGCGCTGACGGCAGCGCCGTGGCCGCCGGAGGCGATGGAGAGCAGGGCGGACACCTGGCGGGCCGACTCCAGGACACGGACGGCCCGGGGCGGGTACCCGGGAGCGAGCAGCTCGCTGTGGCCACGGCGGCGGTAGGCATCCAGGGCGCGCAAGGCCTCAGGTCCGGCGCCGGCCACGTCGAGGCGGGCGAGCATGACGGTCGCCTCCCGCAGCCCGTCGGCCAGTTCACGTTCGGCCTCGTGGAGCGACGGCACGTCCGCCGGAGGTGTGTCGTTGACCTCGGAACAACGCCACAGCACGGTGGCCGAGCGGTCGCCGGCCGGGCCGTACACCTCCACCTCCGGCACCAGCCCGAGTGGTGCACCCACGGCCAGGACGGCCTCACCCGCACTCATGGCCTGCTCGTTGAAGGCCTTCGGACCGGTCAGCCCGAGCGGATGCCCGGCTGAGGGCAGCGCGAGACGCAGGCCCTTCACACCGAGCACCCGCAGCCGCCCCAGCGCCCAGGTCAGCCCGTGCTGCTCGCCGGGCCCGTCGCCGGGCAGCCCGGTGACCCGATGGATCTCGTCCCGGCCCAGGACGGCCGTGGCGGCGTCGTCCGGCGGCACCAGGCCCGCCAGCAAGGCGTTGCCCCATGCGGTGAGCCGCCCCGAACGGGGCTCTTCGTACGGATTGTCGGCAGGAGTCACGAGCATCCGGCCAGCCTACGGAATCGGCGGTCATCCGCGTGGCGTAGGTTTGCCCATGCGTGTGCGGCGCACCCACCCCGTGCCCACCGGCTGCCGGAGTAGGCTCGCCGCCCGCACCGACGGCCGAGAATCTTGTTTTTTGGGGAAGGCGTAGGCATGAGCGACGTGCTGGAGCTGGTGGACGTATCCGTGGTCCGGGAGGGGCGCGCGCTGGTCGACCAGGTCTCGTGGTCCATCTCCGAGGGCGAGCGTTGGGTCATCCTGGGCCCGAACGGCGCCGGCAAGACCACGCTGTTGCAGATCGCCTCCTCGTACCTGTTCCCGACCTCGGGCAAGGTCACGGTGCTGGGTGAGAAGCTCGGCGAGATCGACGTCTTCGAGCTGCGTTCCCGGATCGGCCTGGCCGGCGCCGCCATGTTCGACAAGCTGCCGGCCGAGCAGACCGTGCTCCAGACCGTCCTCACCGCCGCGTACGGCATGACGGTCAGCTGGCAGGAGACCTACGAGCAGTCGGACGAGGTCCGCGCTCTCGCCCTGCTCGACCGCCTCGGCATGGCCAATCTCACCGACCGCAAGTTCGGCACCCTCTCCGAGGGCGAGCGCAAGCGCACCCTGATCGCCCGCGCCCTGATGACCGACCCCGAGCTGCTGCTGCTCGACGAGCCTGCCGCCGGCCTCGACCTCGGTGGCCGCGAAGACCTGGTCCGCCGGCTCGGCGCGCTCGCCCAGGACGAGTTCGCCCCGGCCATGGCGATGGTCACCCACCACGTCGAGGAGATCGCGCCGGGCTTCACCCACGTCCTGATGATCCGACAGGGCAAGGTGCTCACGGCCGGCCCGATCGACACAGAGCTGACCGCCCGTAATCTCTCCAAGTGCTTCGGCCTGCCGCTCACCCTGGAGCGGCACGGAGACCGCTGGTCGGCCCAGGGTCTGCCGCTGGGCTGAGGCCCCTTCGTCCGCTCATCCGGAAGGCCGTCGGAAACCGGTCGCACGCGCGACCGGTTTCCGCCCCTCGACCTGCGGGAACTGTCCGCTTCGAAGGCCTTCGCTCCCTAGGATGGACGTGTGGACAGCTGGATCTGGTGGCTCCTGGCCGCCGCAGGGCTCGGCATACCGTTGGTGCTCACCGCGATGCCGGAGTTCGCCATGTTCGCGGTCGGGGCGCTGGCCGCCGCCGTCGTGGCCGCGCTGGGCGGGGGAGTGGTCGCCGAGACCCTGACCTTCGTCGTCGTCTCGGTCGCACTGGTGGTCTTCGTCCGCCCGATCGCCTACCGGCAGCTTCAGAAGGGCCCGCAGGTCAAGATGGGCATCGAGGCGCTCCAGGGCGCCACCGCGGTCGTCGCGGAAACCGTCGACGGGGAGGGCGGGCGGATCAAGTTGAACGGTGAGATCTGGTCGGCCCGTGCGCTTCACCCGGGCCAGGTGTACCAGCCTGGACAGCAGGTCGACGTCGTCGAAATCCAGGGCGCGACCGCCCTGGTCGTCTAGGGGAGAGTCCGTGGAACCCGTCCTTATCGTTTTGGTCGTCCTGGTCGTGGTGGCCTTCATCGCGCTGATCAAGACGATCCAGGTCATCCCGCAGGCCAGCGCCGCGATCGTGGAGCGCTTCGGCCGCTACACCCGGACGCTCAACGCAGGGCTGAACATCGTCGTCCCGTTCATCGACCGCGTCCGCAACCGGATCGACCTGCGTGAACAGGTTGTGCCGTTCCCGCCGCAGCCGGTGATCACCCAGGACAACCTGGTCGTCAACATCGACACCGTCATCTACTACCAGGTGACCGACCCTCGCGCCGCGACGTACGAGGTCGCCAGCTACATCCAGGCGATCGAGCAGCTGACCGTCACCACGCTGCGCAACATCATCGGCTCGATGGACCTGGAGTCCACGCTGACCTCGCGAGAGGTCATCAACGCCGGCCTGCGCGGTGTCCTGGACGAGGCCACCGGCAAGTGGGGCATCCGGGTCAACCGTGTCGAGCTGAAGGCGATCGAGCCGCCGACCTCCATCCAGGACTCGATGGAGAAGCAGATGCGCGCCGACCGGGACAAGCGCGCCGCGATCCTCACCGCCGAGGGCCAGCGCCAGGCCCAGATCCTCAAGGCCGAGGGTGAGAAGCAGGCCGAGGTGCTCAAGGCGGAGGGTGAGGCGCAGGCCGCGGTCCTGCGCGCGGACGGTGAGGCGGCCGCGATCCGGACGGTCTTCGAGGCCATCCACGACGGCGACGCCGACCAGAAGCTGCTCGCCTACCAGTACCTCCAGACCCTGCCCGAGCTGGCCAAGGGCGACTCCAACAAGCTCTGGATCATCCCCAGCGAGGTCGGCGACGCGCTCAAGGGCCTCGGCGGTGCCTTCACCGGCCTGACCGGCAACGGCGGGGTGAACGGCGGCGCGGTCGCGGCGCCCAGTGTCCCGCAGACGATCCCGGCCGCCACCCAGGTGCCGTTGGACCCGGCGTCCGGCCCGCGGCCGGTGGACACCGAGAAGGGCGCCGCCCGTCCCCGGGTGGACCCGGCCCGGGAGTACCCGAAGATCGACCCGGAGTGATCGGCCGAAAACCGTGCTTCGCCGAGGGCCCGCTGCCGAGAGGTGGCGGGCCCTCGGCCTTTCACGGTGCCGAAGCGTACGTACTGGGCACTGTGGCGTGCGTCCCGAATCGTGGGCGGGTCTGGTCGGCCCGCAGGGCCGTCCGGCATGATCCCCTCGGACAGGACCGAGAGGAGAGGTGACCCATGACGCTCTGGGAGTCGATCGCCGTCCTGGTGGCCGGCGTCGGCGCCGGGATGATCAACGTGATCGTCGGCTCCGGCACGCTGATCACCTTCCCGGTCCTGCTCGCCGTGGGCATCCCACCGGTCACCGCCAATGTCTCCAACTCCTTCGGCCTGGTCCCCGGCTCGCTCAGCGGGGTGATCGGGTACCGGCGCGAACTGGCCGACCAGGGGCGCCGCGTGCTGCGCATGGGCACCGCCTCCCTGCTCGGCGGGCTGCTCGGCGCACTGCTGCTGATCAAGCTGCCGAGCGGGGCCTTCGACGCGATCGTCCCGGCGCTGATCCTGCTGGCGCTCGTGCTGGTGGTGATCCAGCCCCGGGTGGCCAAGGCCGTCGCCGCCCGCCGCCGCCCCGGCGGCGATCCGGACGGCAGCCCGGTACTGCTGGTCGGGGTGTTCCTGACCGGCATCTACGGCGGCTACTTCGGTGCCGCGCAGGGCGTGCTGCTGATGGCGCTGATGGGCATGCTGCTCCAGGAGGACCTCCAGCGGATCAATGCGGTGAAGAACGCCCTGGCGCTGATCGTGAACACGGTCGCCGCGCTCTTCTTCCTCTTCACCTCGACCGTGAACTGGGCCGCCGCCGGTCTGATCGCGGCGGGTTCGCTGGTCGGAGGCCTGCTCGGGGCCAAGGTCGGCCGTCGTCTCCCGCCGACCGCGCTGCGCGTTGTCATCGTGGTGGTTGGCCTCGTGGCCGTCACCAAGCTGTTGTTGAGTTGAACGACTGTCAGACCGTATGCAGGTCGGAGGAGTACGCCATGGCCCTGGAGATGCGTGAGAGCTGCGAGCGCTGCGCGGTGTCGCTGACCGCGGACGGCCGCGCCTCGATATGTTCCTACGAGTGCACCTTCTGCCCGGACTGCACCGAGGCCATGGCCGCTACCTGCCCCAACTGCGGCGGCCAGCTGGTGGCCCGTCCGCGCCGGAAGGCCGCCTGACACCGGTTCCCGGGCACTCTGAACGGCCCGGAATCCCGGCCCGGAGCCCCGGCCCCGGAGCGACGACCCACCGGACGACCCACCAGGAGTGCGGCGATGAGCAGCAGGGCGCGGCTGAACGAGGACGAGATCACGGCAGCCCTGGCGGCGCTGCCCCAATGGAAGCGGGAGGGCGACAGCATCGCCCGCACCGCCGACGCGCCGGACTTCCCGGCGGCGATCCGGGTGGTCGTCTCCGTCGCCGAGCAGGCCGAGGCGCTCGACCACCACCCCGACATCGACATCCGCTGGCGAACCCTGCGCTTCGTCCTGTCCACCCACAGCGCCGGCGGCCTCACTGGGCTGGACTTCACCCTCGCCGCCCGGATCGACGAGGCCCTGCGCGTCGAGTCGGCGGCCTGACGCGGCACGACCGAGGAGCCCGGGCCCGTCCGACCGAGGGCCCGGGCCGCCTCTCCGGGCGGGCGTGAGATGCTGACTGCCGCATCGGCAGGCAGATGGCTCGGGAGGGACGGAACGGATGGCGCAGGAGCCCTTCGGAGACGCCCACCCCCAACAGCCGTGGCCGTCCGAGGGCCACTCGGACTGGCAGAACGGCGGGCACAGCGGGCACGGCGGGTACTCCGAGCAGCAGCAGACGCCGGAGCAGCCGTCGCGGTGGCAGCCGCAGCAGCAGGCGGGTTACGCCTCGGTCGAGTACGGGCAGCAGCCGCAGCTCGGCCAAGACGTCTACGGACACACCGGCTACGAGACCGGCTACCAGACCGGCTACGGCCAGGCCGGTCATGACCGGGCCGGCTACGACCAGAGCGGTTACGACCACAGTGGATACGGTCGGACCGGCTATGTCGAGGGCGGCTACGTCCAGGGCCAGGATCAAGGCCACTACGGCGTTCAGGAGCAGTACCAGCCGTATCCGCAGTACCCGGACCACGCGCAGCCGCATCAGGCCGCCACACCGTACGCCGCCCCGCGGCAGCCCGCCGGGGAGGGCTTGTACGTCCCGGCCGGGGCGGAGTACTCGGCGGACGGCTACGTGCACCTCGAAGAGACCGGGCAGGTGCCCGTGACCGTCCCGGAGCAGTCCGCGGAGACAGCTACGGAGCAGGTCCCCGAGTCGCAGGCCGAGCCCGCCTCGCCGTCGCGGGCCTCCGCGCGCCGAGGGGCCGGTCGTGGCTCCGGTGCCCGTGCCGGCGCGGGCGCGGGCTCGGCCTCTTCGCTCTCCGCCAAGGCACGGAAGGCCGCCGACGCGGTGCTGGCAGGGGATCACGTGCCCAGTCGCAAGGCCCTGCTGGTGCGGACCGGTGCCGGGGTGGCCGCGCTGGGAGTGCTGGTGGCGGCGGGGCTGATGGTCGGGACCGAGGGCGGTGGCAGCGCGGCGGCGAGCAGCGGCGGTGAGCCGGGCTTCGCGGTGGCGCACACCAGGGCCTGGGCCGCGCAGCCCGCCGTGGCCGGTCCGGCCGGGGGCGACGACACGCTGATCGGCAGCTGGCTGCTGGCCGACGCGGTGGTCCGGGCCGACGGCTCCGGTGTCCGCGCCTACGACCGGGCGGGCGGCAAGCCGACCTGGTCGGTGGAGCCGCCGGCCGCCGGGGCCGTCCCGTGCGGGCTGTCGGCGGGAGTGAACCAGGCGGGCCTGGGCGCGGCGCTGTTCCGTCCGCAGGCCGATCCGAAGAGTCCCTGCACGCTGGTGTCCGCCGTGGACACCAAGACCGGCAGGACCGCGTGGACCAAGACCCTCTCGGACACGAAGGGCGCCTACTCGGCGCGGGTCGGTGTCACCGAGGACAAGGTGGTGGCCGTCGGCGACGACCGGGCGCTGGCCTGGGAGTCGGCCGACGGGAAGGACGTCTGGCAGTACACCGGCCAGGGCAAGTTCTGCACCCTGTCCGGCGGCGTCAGTGGAAAGACCGTGCTCGTCGCCTCGTCCTGCGCCGATTCGACCCCCGCCGACCAGGCCGTCGCGCTGAACATCGCGGACGGCAAGGTCGGCTGGTGGCGGGGCCTGAACAACCAGCCGAAGACGGTGACGGTGCTGTCCGCCGAGCCGTCCGTGGTCCTCACGACCGGCGGGAAGCCCGAGGACGACCGGGTGTTCGCCTGGGGCGCGGGCGGCGACCCGGCCGCCGAGATCCCGGTGGCCGTCGACGGTGGCCGGCTGGACGTCGCCCACGGTAGATTTTCGGCCACTCCTGGCGTCTACTTCGAGGGCCGCACGATGGTCACCACCCTGGAACCGCCGAACGGCGGCGGGCCGGTGGCCGCGGTCGGCTACGACCTGGACACCGGCAAGCAGCGCTGGAAGGTGCCGAGCGCCGCGAAGGGCGCCGTCCGGGCGGTCGGCATCGACGGCGGATCGCTGGTGCTCGCCGCCGACGAACGCCGTGACCAGCCCGCCCGTCTCAGCAGGTTCCCGCTGGCGGGCGGCCAGGAGGCGACCGGCGGCAACTTCCCGGCCGGCACCGGTTCACTGCTGATCTCCGGACGAGTGCTGATCGGCGGCGGACAGGTGGTCGTGGTACCCGAGCACTCGACCAACTACGGCACGGCGGCGGGGTACCAGGCGAAGGACTGAGGCCTTCCGCCCTGTACCACGCCGGCGCCGCCCCGTCCGCCGCCCCGGCGCCGAGAGTGCCCTCAGGTCGAGAACGTCGAGAGTGCTCCCGTTCCCCGGAACCGCCTCCCGCGAGCAGTCTCCCGCGAACCGTCTCCCGGCAATCGCCTCACGCCGCGGAGACGGGCCGGCCCGGTACGGCCGGCAGCCAGTCGGCGAGGTCCCGGACCTCCGAGCTGCGCAGACCGAGCGCCAGCATCAGACTGGCCTGCGGCGTCGGCTCGAACGGCCGCCGCAGAAGCTTCATCCCGGCCTGCTCCGGTGTGCGGTCCGCCTTGTGCTGGTTGTCCTCCGCGCACGCGGCGACGGTGTTCATCCAGCTGTCGGCACCACCGCGCGACCTGGGCTGGAGGTGGTCCACCGTGGTGGCCCGCCGGCCGCAGTACGCGCACAGGTGCTGGTCCCGGGCCAGGACACCCCGCCGTGACCACGGAGCCTGTTGTCGGAACGGCACCCGTACGTACCGTTGCAGTCTGATCACCCGTGGCACCGGAACGGCCACGCCCGTCCCCCGGATCGAGCGCAGCGGATGCGCCTGCTCCACCACCGCCTTGTCCTGGAGCACCAGGACGACGGCGCGCTGGAGCGACACCGTCGTCAGGGGCTCGTAGCTCGCGTTCAGAACCAGCGTGTTGCGCACTCGGCACACCCTTCCCGCGGGCGTGCCACGGCGGCACGACCGTCTCCACACACGTCACTGCCGCCGCACGGCGGTGGAACCACTCTGAATGGGCCCACAGCCGTCGAACAACGGAATTTCCGGTATCGGGGGAGGGACGGGGAAAGTGGGGCCCAGCTTGATGGGGGTGCCTCGGGGAAACTCGCTGGCCGGAACCGCGTAGGCTCTATCAGGCTGGAGTCGTACCGACCCGGGGCCCGATCGAACCGGGCCAGCACTGGTCGGACGCCCGATCGAAGGAGAAGCGTGACCGTGACGGACATCGTCGACGAGCTGCAGTGGCGTGGGCTGATCGCCCTGTCCACTGACGAGGACGCACTGCGCAAGGCGTTCGCGGACGGCCCGGTCACGTTCTATTGCGGCTTCGACCCGACGGCCCCCAGCCTGCACCTCGGCAACCTGGTGCAGATCCTCACCATGCGTCGCATCCAGCAGGCGGGGAACCTCCCGCTCGGCCTGGTCGGCGGCGCCACGGGCCTGATCGGCGACCCGAAGCCCACCGCCGAGCGCGTGCTCAACGACCCCGAGACGGTGGCCGGCTGGGTCGAGCGCCTGCGCGGCCAGATCTCGCGCTTCCTCGACTTCGAGGGCCCGTACGCGGCGCGCATGGTCAACAACCTGGACTGGACGTCCGGGATGTCGGCGATCAGCCTGCTGCGCGACGTGGGCAAGTACTTCCGGGTCAACAACATGATCGCCAAGGAGGCCGTCGCCCGGCGGCTCAACTCCGACGCGGGCATCAGCTACACCGAGTTCAGTTACCAGATCCTCCAGGGCATGGACTACCTGGAGCTGAACCGCCGCTACGGCTGCGCCCTGCAGACCGGCGGCAGCGACCAGTGGGGCAACCTGACCGCCGGCACGGATCTGATCCGCAAGGCCGACGGCAAGTCCGTCCACGCGCTGGCCACGCCGCTGATCGTCAAGGCCGACGGCACCAAGTTCGGCAAGACCGAGTCCGGTACGGTCTGGCTCGACCCCGAGCTGACCACCCCGTACGCCTTCTACCAGTTCTGGCTGAACGCGGACGACCGGGACGTCCCCAACTTCCTGCGGATCTTCAGCTTCCGCTCGAAGGAGGAGATCGAGGAACTGGAGCGCGAGACCACCGAGCGCCCCGCCGCCCGTCTCGCCCAGCGGGCCCTCGCCGAGGAGCTCACCACGCTGGTGCACGGCGCCGAGCAGTACGAGCGCGCGGTCGCCGCGTCCAAGGCGCTGTTCGGCCAGGGCGACCTCGCCGATTTGGAGGCCCCGACCCTGGCCGCCGCCCTGGCGGAGGTCCCGAAGGCCGAGGTGTCCGAGCTCCAGACGGTGGTCGACCTGCTGGTCGCCGTCGGTCTGTCGCCGAGCCGCTCGGCCGCCCGCCGGACGATCAAGGAAGGCGGTGCCTACCTCAACAACGTCAAGGTGACGGACGAGGAGGCCGTGCCGACCGAGGCCGACCTGCTGCACGGCCGCTGGCTCGTGCTGCGGCGTGGAAAGCGCAACCTGGCGGCGGCGGAGCTGGTCGCCGCCGGCTGACCGGCCGACGGGCTGGTCGACGGACCGGCCGGCTGACGCTTGGCTGGAAACACACCCGCTCTGAGCTGCGTCTTTGAGCCCCGAGGGCCGGATCTGGACAGATCCGGCCCTCGACGTTTGACGATGTCGTCCAGGTGGCCTAGTGTTGAACGAGTCGCTGGAGCGGCCATCCCACTCAGCAAGACCCACTCTCACTCTGATCCCCATGGAAATGGGTTTCTTGGCATTCCCGCCGACCGAGTGAGCGTGAATTTCGAGTAGCACTCGGAATGAGCTAATGTGGGGGACGTCGCGGAAAGCGGACCCGGCCAGTTCGGGAAATTGGATGAATGAAACTCCGGAAAACGGAGCGGAAAACATCTGATAAACTGGAAACACGAAAGAACGAAGCCCGGAGGGTCCGCTGGAAGGCGGTCCGAAGGAAGCGTCCGTTCCTTGAGAACTCAACAGCGTGCCAAAAGTC
>NZ_JBHVRT010000004.1:0-193154 GCF_042885555.1 Kitasatospora sp. NPDC058048
GCTCCGTGGGGGAGCACCCGGCCGATCGCCGTGCGCGTGCGGTGGGGCGGGGGCGTCCGCCTCCGCGCGGGGTCGGGCGAGCGCGTCCGCGTCCGTGTGCGGGTGGGCAGCCGGGCGGGGCCTGCGGCCGTCCGGTCGCGGCGCGGACGGGCCTGCGGTGCCCGTCGGCTACCGGGGTGCCCGGCCGGCGCCGGAGGCGAGCTCCTTGGCCGCCTCGGTGAGGTCCTTGGCGGTGTCGATGGCCCGCCAGTACACGCCCTGCGGCAGCTGGTAGCCCGCCAGCCGCTTGCCGCGGGCCAGCTGGGGGAAGGTGGTGCGCTCGTGGTCGCCCACGTCCGGCAGCAGCTCGGCGAACTCCGGGCTGAACACGTACAGGCCGGCGTTGATCAGGAAGGGCGAGGGCGGGGCCTCGATGAAGTCCAGCACGTTGCCGAACTGGTCGGTCTCCACCGCGCCCCAGGGGATCCGCGGCCGGGCCAGCGCGAGCGTCGCGACGGCGTCCCGCTCGTGGTGGAAGGCGGCCATCTCGCGCAGGCTGAAGCGGGTCCAAATGTCGCCGTTGGTGGCGTACCAGGGCTCGTCCGGGCGGGGCAGCGCCTTGGCCGCGTACTTGAGCCCGCCACCGCGCCCGAGCGGCTCCGCCTCGACCACCGTGCGCACCCGCAGCGGCAGGTCCGCCTTGTCCAGCCACTCCTCCAGCACGTCGGCGAGGTGCCCGCAGGAGATCACGACGTCGGTGACGCCCTCCTCGGCCAGCCAGGCCAGCTGGTGGCCGAGGATCGGCGTGCCCGTCCCGGGGATCTCGACCAGCGGCTTCGGGCGGTCGTCCGTGTAGGGGCGCAGCCGGGAGCCCTGGCCGCCGGCCAGGATGACGGCCTGGGTGACGGGCGTCGTGGTCGGCCGGGGCGGGTGGGGCTGCGGGGGCCGGGCGGACGGGAGGTCGGCGGTGGGGCCGGAGTCAGCGGTCATGCCTGAACAATAAGGCGGCGGACGGGGGTGTCCGCCGCCTCGGGGACCGGGGTCCTCCCGGCCTTCCGCAGCCGTCCCCGACCGTCTCCGACCGCCTCCGGCGGTCTCCCGGCCTTCCTCAGCCGACGACGCCGGCCGCGAACGAGCCGTCGCAGACCGGGCGGGCGAAGGAGCGGGCCCGCTGGACGTCGCCCTGGTACTTGCGCACCGCCGCCTTGCCCAGCTCGCCGGCCAGCGAGGTGCAGTAGGGCGTCAGCGAGGGCTGCTCGCGCATCGAGCGCTCCAGCAGGTCCAGCGCGGCGGAGGGGTTCTTCGCGCGCAGCTCGTCGAGCAGCGCCACCCGCAGCGAGTCCTGCGGGGCGAGCCCGTCCGAGGCCCTGGCCGCGGCGCCGGCCGCGTTGTTGGAACGCCCGATCCCGGCGCCGTCGCCGCTCGACGCCGCCACGACCTGCTGGTCGAGCCCGGTCGGCGGGGCCCACGGGACCCGGGTCACGGCGAGGGTGCCGGTGGTCACCAGGACGACCGGCAGGGTCAGGGCGACGGTCTGGCCGATACGGCGCACTAGCTGCTTCACCCTCAGGAGAGTAGCGGTGGGTACGGGCAGGATCGCCCTCCGTTACACCATCGAGTGACACACTGTCCGGTTTCGTCCCTCCGCCGTGTTGACGCGGGGGTGCACGGACGGAGCCCGCCGGACCACGGGGGTCCGACGGGCTCCGGGGAGGCGCGAGGTCGCGTCAGTTGCTCAGGCGCAGGCCGGAGCTGGTGGAGAAGACGTGGGTCTCGTTGGCGATCGGCACGACGTGGATGGTCTCGCCGCGGGCCGGGATCTGGCGGCCGGGCACGCGGACGACCAGCTCGTGGTCCTTGCCGCCGATCTGGGTGGTGCCGTAGACGAAGCCGTCCGAGCCGAGCTCCTCGACCACGTTGACGGTCACCGCGACGCCCTCGATGCCGCCCGACGGGACGACCTCGAAGTGCTCGGGGCGGATGCCGACGGTCACCGTCTTGTCGGCGCCGGCGCCGGACAGGTCCTCGCGGGAGATGTTGACGACCGAGCCGCCGAACTTCACGCCGCCGTCCACCAGCGGCACCTCGACCAGGTTCATGGCCGGCGAGCCGATGAAGCCGGCCACGAAGAGGTTGGCGGGCTTGTCGTACATGTTGCGCGGGGTGTCGACCTGCTGGAGCAGACCGTCCTTGAGCACCGCGACCCGGTCGCCCATGGTGAGGGCCTCGGTCTGGTCGTGGGTGACGTAGACCGTGGTGATGCCCAGGCGGCGCTGGAGTCCGGCGATCTGGGTGCGGGTCGAGACGCGGAGCTTGGCGTCCAGGTTCGACAGCGGCTCGTCCATCAGGAAGACCTGCGGCTGGCGGACGATCGCGCGGCCCATCGCGACGCGCTGGCGCTGACCGCCGGAGAGCGCCTTCGGCTTGCGGTCCAGGTAGTCGGTCAGGTCGAGGATCTTCGCCGCCTCCTCGACCTTGGTGCGGATGTCCGCCTTGTTCACGCCGGCGATCTTGAGCGCGAAGCCCATGTTGTCGGCGACGGTCATGTGCGGGTAGAGCGCGTAGTTCTGGAACACCATGGCGATGTCCCGGTCCTTCGGCGGCAGGTGGGTGACGTCGCGGTCGCCGATCCGGATCGCACCGGCGTTGACGTCCTCCAGACCGGCCAGCATGCGCAGGCTGGTCGACTTGCCGCAGCCCGAGGGGCCGACCAGCACGAGGAACTCGCCGTCCGCGATCTCCAGCTCCAGCGCGTCCACCGAGGGCTTGTCCGCCCCGGGGTAGACGCGGGTTGCCTTGTCGTACGTGACAGAAGCCATGGTTGTCGCTCTCCTTCACCGGCAGGAACGTGCCGGACGATCCGAGTAAAGGGGGGTTTGTCAGGGTTCCGCCGGGCCGCCAGTGGTCTGAACCACTGCTCGAACCGACTCCCGGCGACGCTACCTGCGGTTCCGTGACTTGTCAGCCCCCACCCGACCCGATTTCGGCATCGGTTCCATCACGCCCACCCATCCCACCAAGCCCCGGATATCCCCCCATCCCGTCACCCGGGCCCGGTAGACTGCCCCCGGTGCCGCCGTGATCCGTCGCGGACGGCCACCGTGCCTCCTTAGCTCAGCTGGCCAGAGCACCGCTCTTGTAAAGCGGGGGTCGTCGGTTCGAACCCGACAGGGGGCTCCGTGGCGGAGACGCCAGAAGGGCCAGCTCACCGGGGTGATCCGGTGGGGCTGGCCCTTCGTCGTTGCTGCGGTGCTACTCCGGCTGTGCCACGGGCGTGCCAGAAGGGTCCGGCGGATCGTCCTTGCCGAGTTCCTTGCGGGCGGCTTCGCCCATGCGATCCGCGATGGCACGATCGCGGTCGTTGCTCCGGTGCTGGTAGATCAGCGCAGCCCGGAAGGTGCTGTGGCCCATCCGTGCCATGAGTTCGCGGAGGGTCGCGCCGTTCCGCGCGGCGAGCTCGTTCCCGAAGTGCCGGACGTCGTGGAAGTGGACCTGCGACGGGAGGCCGGCCTTCTCCTTCGCCGCCACCCAGTCGTCCCGGAAGTTGCTCCGGCGCAGTCGACCGCCCCGCGGACCGACGAAGAACAGGCCGTCCTGGCCCTTGGCGGCATGGAGCTCCAGGTGGTGCTCCAGGTCCGGGACGATCAGGTCCGGGAAGGCCACCGGGCGGAAGCCGGCGTCACTCTTGGGTGCCTTGGTGATGAGCTTGCCGCTGCTCAGCTCGGCTTGGTTGCGGCGGACCCAGAGGATGCGCGCTTCCAGGTCCACGTCACGCCGACGCAGGGCAGCCAGTTCGCCGAGCCGCAGCGCGGTGAACGCGGTCAGCAGCACCAGCGCCCGCCACTGGGGCTGGATGGCTTCCGCCACGGCGTAGATCTCCTGGAGGGTCAGCACCGGGCGATCCGGGACGTCGTAGGTGTCGGCGCCCTTGATCCGGCACGGGTTGCGCTTGATCAGTTCGTCGTCCACGGCGGTGGTCATGATGCTGCGGAGCAGTTGGTAGGCCTTGACGACGGTCGGCTCGCCGGCTCCCGCTTCCAGGAGGCGGGTTCGCCACGTCCGGACCCGGGCGGGCGTGATGTCGGAGAGGAAGCGTGAGCCGAACGTCGGCTTGATGTGCAGCCGGAGCACTCCCTCGTACCGCTCCCTGGTGGTGTCCTCCAACTTCCGCTCTTTGAGCCACTCGTCGGCGAAGTCACCGAACTTGACCTTCCCGGCGTCCGGGTCGGTCCACTGATTGCGCTTGATGTCGGCCTCGATGAGCGTGAGTACGACGTCGGCGTCCGTCTTGGTGGGGTAGGTCTCCTCACCGGGCCGCATCAGGCCGGTGACCGGGTCGGGATAGCGGATCTGCCAGCGGCCGGACGGGAGTTTGCGGACCGAGCCGAAGCGCCGGCGGTTGCCCTTGTCGTTGGCCATCAGGCCACCGCCCGCAGCCGACGGGACCGGGTGATCGGCTGGACGGTGTTGGCAGCCACGTATGCGGCGAGGGCTGTTTCCGGGATACGGACGTGGTGGCCGACCTTGACGAAGGTGATCCGGCGTTCCGCGACCAGGCGGCGGGGGAAGCGTTCCCCGCTGCTCTCCCAGGTGCCGAGGCGTTCGGCGACTTCCTTGACGGTCAGCAGGCGGTCCATGCTTCGTCCCCCTCTTCTCGCGCGAGTTGTGCGCGCATCTCCTGTCGGTCGGTGGTGTGGCGTTCGTGCAGGTCCCGGGCGATGGTGGCGGCGAGCAGGGACTCACCCGGGGAGTTTCCGGCGCCGGCGAAGGCCCAGTGGGCGACGACCAACGTTTCGGCTTCGGGCAGGTCGTCCAGGTCGGGGAGGCCTGCGGCGAGCAGGCGTTCCCGGAGCTCGGTGCGGGCCTGGTCGGCGCGGTAGTCGGCGCGGACCTGGCGGAGGGCGCCGAGCGTGGTCGAGTAGGTGGGGGACTTGCTGGAGAAGTGGCCGCGGAAGCCGAGCATGTGGGACCAGTGGGCGAGCAGGCGGCCGGGGTAGTGCTGGTCGAGGTCCCAGCAGGCTTCGATCAGGCGGCGAGTGTGGGCGGGCAGGTCGGGCCGGTCGAGTTCGTGGCGTTCAAGGATGCGGCGGTCCACGGTCTCGGTGGTCTCGGCGGACTTGGTGGCGTATTTGGCCACGTACGAGGCGACGGCCTGCTCTGTGATCTCTCCGGTCGAGAAGGCGCCGATCGGGCGCACGTCCACCTGCGTGCCCCACTCCAGGACTCGGGCGGGCTGGTCACCACCGGCGGCGACGGGGACGCTGGCGCGGCGGGCAGCGGCCCGGATCGCGGCGTCCAGGAGCGCGACCGTGGCCCACGCGGGCGGAGGCGTGCCAGGGCCCTTGGGTCCGTCGATGCGGATCACGGCGTGGAAGTGCACGGCGCCCCGGCGCTGGTACTCGGCGACCTTGCCGAACGAGATCTTCGCCTGCTCCTTGAACTCGTACTGGCACAGCCCGGCCATCTTCGCCATCACCCGGAACAGGTAGATCGTGAAGCGGCGCCACAGGTCCGGGGCGTGGTTGTTCCACAGCACCGCGTGGCCGTAGTCGTAGCGCTCCGGGTTGAGCGGCGTGCCGAGCAGGGGCGAGCTGGAGGGGTGGGTGGAGCTGCAGCGGCAGGTGCCGTTGTCGGGCCGGTTGTGGACTGGGCCGAACGAGGGGGCGGTCAGGGTGGCGAAGACCCGGGGGTGGGAGCGAACGGTGGTCGGGACGCCCTTGGCGGTGTCTCCGGCGAGGCCGGCGCGGATCAGGTGGAATGTGTCCGCCGAGTAGGTGCGGGCGCACGAGGGGCACCGGGAGGCCCGGCGGTTGCCGCAGGCGATCTTGAGACGCCCACCGGGCTCATGGACGGTGGAGTAGCGGTGCCAGACGGCGCCGGTCGGGGCGTGCGTGAGGGTGCGAAAGCCAGCCAGATGAATCGGGTTCGAGCAGCCGCCGGTCCGGCGGATCTGGTCGGCGAGTCGGGGAAGGTCTCCCCGGGAGGCAAGCCGGGCCAGGTCCGCGAGGGCCAGCCGGTTCGGGAGTTGGTCGAGCACGGGGTCATCTCCTGTGGGAGGGCCCCGGAGCCGGGCGAGCGAGCGGCTCCGGGGCGGAGCGGCTCAGGACTGGTCGGCGGGCTTCTGGTGGCGGTTGGTCCACTCCTCGGCGCAGACCTTGTGGACGGGCTTGCCACGGTCGGAGCGGAGGTTGGTGGGCTTGTCGCAGACGCCGCAGGGCTCGGGCTTGGTGGCCCAGTGCTTGGAGTCGCGCCAGTCGAGGAGGGCCATCGGTCAGGCCGCCTTGGCGGCGGTGGCCAGCGGGCGGGCGACGGTGCCGGCGCCGTGGCAGGTCGGGCAGGTGACCGGGACGGTGGCGCGGGAACCGTCGCGCAGGCGCACGCCGGTGGCGATGTGTGCGGTGGCGTGACCCGAGCAGTTCGGGCAGATGCGGGTCGGGGCGTGGCTGTGCTGCGGCATGATGGTGCTCTCCTTCGTGGGCTTCGGTTCGGGAAGGGGTTGCGGCCTCGGGGCGGCGGGATGCTTGGCGGCGTGTTGCCGCCCCGGGGCCGGTCTTCGAATCAGCGGCGGCGGGAGGTGCGACCGTCGCGCTTGTGCGCGTACATGTCCCGGTCGGCGGAGGCGAGCGCGTCCGTGAGCGAGGCGACCGGCAGCTCGGCGACGGGGCAGATGCCCACCGAGGCGGAGGCCGGGAGCGTGAACCCGGCGTATGGGACCGGCTGGTTGAGGGCCGCGCGGAGGTCGGGCAGGCGCGCGGGGGCGTTCAGGACGGCGGCGGCGAACTCGTCCCCGCCGAGGCGGGCAGCGATGCCGGGGCGGCCGTACCAGGCGGACAGGCGGACGGCGGTGGCGGTGATCACGGCGTCGCCGGCGGCGTGGCCGTAGGTGTCGTTGGTGGCCTTGAAGTCGTCCAGGTCGATCAGCAGCACCGAGGCGCGGTCCGGGTGGCGCTGGGTCAGCCGGTGGGCGCGGGCGGTGAAGCCGTCGCGGGTGTGGAGCCCGGTGAGTGGGTCACGACGGGCGGTGGCGAGGCGCTGGCTCAGCCAGGTGCCGTGGGTGGTCCATCCGATCAGCGGTACACCGGCGGCAAGGATCGTGGGCACGTCCATGTGCGGTCCTTCGTGATGGGTGTGGTTGGGGTCGCGGTCTCCGGGGCGCCGGGATGCTGGCGGCGTGTTGGCCGTCCCGGGGAGGTCAGAGGCCGAGGCGCTGGGCTCGGCCGGCGGCTTGGTCGAGCAGGCGGTGGATGTCGGCCCGGCGGGTGGTGGGGCGGTCGTTGTACTCGTCCGGGGAGCGGACGGGGCGGCCGGTGGCGTGCAGGATCTCCATGAGCTGGACCCGGGCGGTGGTGACGGTGGCCGGGGTGCCATAGCCGTGGGCGAGGACGGCGGCCTGGGCGCCGAGGAGGCAGACGCGCCCGGCCGAGTCCCACATGGCGCCTTGGAGCCAGCCGAAGGCGTCGATGTAGCGGGAGGTGAGCCGGAGGTGGTCGGCGGCGCTCACGGGGACAGGGCGAACAGGGCGGTGGGTGATCCGGTCGAGGAGCGTGAGCCGCGGGGCCGGGTAGCCGGCGTTCCAGGCCTGGACGGTGGAGCCGAGCGGCGAGACGTACGGCACGGCGATGCGGGCCGGGGCGGGCAGTGAGGCCAAGTACGCCTCGATTTCGGCGACGAGGCCGGAGCCGTCCACGGTGACCAGGGGCGGCAGGCGGACAGTGGTCTTCACGGGCAACTCCCTTGTTGTGTTGTCTACTTGGTGGTGGTCTTGTTGATGATGTTCACGCCGTCGTGGGTGGTGTTGTCGATCAGCGGGGCGGCGGAGGTGTCGGCGAGGTAGAAGCCGAGGAGGACCAGCGCGGCGACGGCCCACCAGCGCAGTCGGAGGTTCCGGACGATGAACCAGGCGGCGAGCGCGAGGATGAACAGGAAGGGCAGCTGGACGTTCATCACGTAGGTCCTTCAGGCGAGTTCGGCGGCGAGCGCCGAGGCGAGCGGGTCTTGGACTCCGAGGCGGGCGCGGAGTGTGGCGGCATCGATCGGAGTGCCGGTCCGGGTGCGGTGGTCGTCGGCGACCTTGCGGGCGTGGTCGAGGAGGAAGCCCGGAACCGCGGGCGTCGGGGCCGGCGCGGGGACCGGGGGCGGTGCCGGGGCGGGAGCCGGTTCGATCGCCGGGACAGCCGCGGGCGGCGGGACGGGCGTCGGCTCGACATCCGGTTCGGTGATCGGTTCGGCGGCCGGAACGTACAGCGGCGGGACGTCGTCAGCCTTGGCGTCGTCCGGTTCCTGATCGACCGGCGGGGCTTCCTCGGCGGGCACGGCAGCCGAGTGGGCCAGCAAGGTGCCACCGAGGAACGCGGCGGCGGGCCAGCCGGCGACCAGGACTCGGAGCCAGGCCGGGGCGTTGCCGAGGTCGAGCAGTCCGGCGGTGCCTACGTTGGCGCCGAGCGAGGCCGCCAACGCGATCACGAACCAGCACCATGCGAGCCGGCGAGCGGCCCCGGAGCGCATCCGGCGCCAGGCGGCGACGAGCAGGAGGTCGACGGACACTGGGTAGGCCCAGGACTTCCAGCCGCTCTGGCCGGCGGCCTCGGCGAGGTCGTGCAGGTGGGCGAAGGAGAGAGCGGCGGCGATCACCGCTTGCGCCAGTACGGCGTCCAGCTTGGGAAATCGGCGCATATCGATTCACCCGGTACTGGTCGCTCGGCGGGTGGCGGTGACGTAGAGGCGACGCTGGCCGGAGTCCCGCGCGGGGAACTCCTTGACGTCGTGCACCCGCCACAGCCGACAGAGGTCGGCGACGACAAGCGGCACGTCGTTGACGTCGCAGATCACGCGAATCTGGATCACAGCGATGCCTCCAGGGCGACGCCGGTACCGAGGCAGTCCAGGCACGTGGCCTCCTGCTCGGCGATCCGACGACGGTGGGCGCCACGGCCGACGTACACGGACTCGGTGGTCTGGCCGGTGCCCTTGCAAGGCTGACAGGGCGCAGGCTTCGGCGGCGCGGTGCGCTTGCGGGCGGCCACCAGGGTCACCGGCGGTTGCGCTGGGCGCGGTCGGCGGCGGCGCGGGCCTCTCGGGCGACCTGGGCGGCGTCGCGGTCGTCCGGGTTGGCCTGGGCGATGCGCTCCAGCAGGTCCGCCTTCTCGGCGAGCAGCGGACCGGTGTCGGTGTCGTTGTCGCGGGCGGCCTTGAGGCGGCCGAGGAAGGCGCCGATCTCGGCGATGGACGGCTTGCGGGACATGGGCGGGTCTCCTCCTGGTCGAGGCATGGCGGGGGTAGGGACTTGGCGCGAAGCGGTCGCGCCGGCCGTTGGGTGAGGTGTCGCTACTCGGCGGCCGGGACCGGCGCGAAGCTCGGCGGCGCGGAGGGCATCGGCGGGATGTTCGCCGGCGTGGCGGCCGGCGGGCGGAAGGCCGCCAGGCGGTCCAGGTCGGGCGTCAGGTGCGCGAACTCGGCGCAACGCTCGGCGACTTCGGTGAGCGAGCGGAACGGGGTGCGGATCGCGGACCACTGGCCGGAGGTGTCGCCGGCGACGGCCATCCCGGGCATGTCGGGGCTGATCCGGGTGGACGCGGCGACGGCAGCGTCGGAGATGTCACCGAGCCCCATCTTCGCCGTCTCCAGGTCGTTGACCCGGTGGACGGTGCGGCCGGTGAGCTGGGAGCGGAGCAGGGTCGCGCCCTTGCCCAGCTCGGAGCCGAAGCGCTGGCCCGAGATCTCCAAGAAGATGCCGGCGGCGCGGGCGAGTTGGGCGAGCCGGATGAGCGCGGTGACGATCTGGTTCCGTCGCTCCTCATCGGCCTTGCTGGCCACGAGAAACAGCTCCGCGATCTCGTCCACCACGACCACGATCGGCACCGGCCGAACCTTCGCGGGCAGGCCCCAGATGTCGGCGGTCAGGTCCTCGGCCGCCACCGATCCAGGGACACCCTGGTGGTCGCGGATCAGGTCGTACCGGTCGTCCATCTCGACCAGCAGCGCGAGCAGCAGGCCGAGCGCTTCCCCCTGGTCGGTGGCCAGCGCAGACATCCGCGGAGCGAAGGGGCGCTGTTCGACGCCGCGCTTGCAGTCGATGCCCACCAGGGCAACGGGCTGCGGAGCGAGGCCGTGGATCAGGTTCCGGGTGAACATCGACTTGCCGGACTGGTTGGCGCCGAGGTTCAGCCCGTTCGGGGCCTGCCGGTAGTCCCGGTGGTGCACGGTGCCGTCGGCCCGCAGCGCGACCGGGATCCGCAGCAGCTCACGAGACTTGGCGCCGGCACGACGCGGCATGCGCACGTTCCGCAGTACGTCGAAGCCGACGATCCGCAGGTCCACCACACCGGGCTTGACCTCCGAGACGTGCACCGCGTGAACGCCCCAGGCGTGCCGCAGGCGCTCGGCCGCATCGTCCAGGTCCGACGTCTGCTGACCACGGGCGAGCCGGAGCCGGACCCGCAGGCCGGTCGAGCTCGCCTGCATGCCCCGGATCCTCGGCATCGCGGGCTTCGCCGGCCGGTTGGTGGCGGACGAGGCCATGGCGCGCCAGAACGAGGGTTCCACAGTGAGCCCGCAGGCCTCCATGACGTTCTCGAAGTCATGCCGGATGCGGTGGATGGTCAGCGGGAGACCGACGGTCGCCCAGTAGGTCCGGGGCATCTTCGCCTTGGCGTAGAGCGCTCCGGAACCGACGGCGGCCGCGGGGACGCTCAGCTCCAGGAGCGTCGCCGTCAGGGTGTTCACGGCGATCAGGCGTTCGTGCCGGCGAGGGCCGGCGCGGCGGCGACGGTCACGGCGTCGGCCCGGAAGGCGATGCCGGAGCGCTTCTGACCGTTGAACTCGTTCTCCCACGGCCGGGCGATGAGCCGGGTGAGGCTGACCAGCACGCCCGGCGCCAGCCCGTCCGGGATGCCCGGCTGCGGAACGGTCAGGGACAGGATGTCGGCCTCACCGTTGGCCACGAACGTGACGTCCAGGGTGACCAGCGGCGCGCCGGTCTCGGCGTCCATGGCCATCTCGCCGGTACGGCGGTCCTTGAGCTTCGGGCGGGGCGCCTGGGCGACCATCACCAGCGCGGCGGTCGTGTCGACGGGGATGAAGCGCATTCTCTGGCTCCTTCATCGGGCACCCGGGTCCATGAGCACAGCCGGGTGCTTCTCCTCTAGCGGAGTGAAGCTCATGCACTCATGTACATGAGCTGATGGATAGAAGAGTGCCTGACTCCTGTACATGAGTCAACCCGCCGCGAGGAAGAATCTCGCGACGGGCTGCTGGAGTTGAGGTGGCGTCAGTCCCGCGCTGGGAAGCGGTAGTCAAGAACGAACTGGTCAGCAGCCATCACGGTGTCACAGACCTCGACGACGCGGCCGGCGTCCGAGATGGCGTCCCGGACGAGATGGATCACCGGGGAGCCGGGGCTCAACGCCAACGCCGCCGTCTCCGCCTTGGTAGCCAGGCGGGCCCGGACCGTCTCGGTGAACTCAGCCAGCCTGTGGCCGTGCTCCTCCAGCCGTGCGTAGATGCCACCGCCGCCGGGGTTCTCGGCGAAGGTCTCCGGGATGTCCTTGACCACGTCCCACGGCAGGTAGGACGTTGCTTCCTCGGTCGGAGTCCCGTCGCGGAAGTACCGTCGCTTGCGCGCCAGCACCTTCGAGCCGGCGGGCACGTTCAGCCGCTCGGCGATCTCCTCCGGGGCGTCGACCGGTCCGACGAAGAGCACGTTCACGGAGGGCTTGCCGCCGGATTGCTCGGCCTCGGCAAGGTAGGCCGCCTTGCCGGCGAGCCGGTGGGCACGGCGGAAGCGGTCCGAGGACTTGCGCTGCACCGGAGGGCGGGAGCGGACGAAGGAGCCGCGGCCGTGGTGCGTCTCGATCAGCTGCGTCGTCCGCAGTTCGGCGACGGCCTTGCGGACCGTTCCGGAGGCCACTCCATAGCGCTCCATGAGCTCGGCTTCGCTGGGGATCGCCGCCCCGGGGGCCAGGACCCCGGACCGGATCTGCGATGCCAGGTCATCCGCGATCTGCTGGTACTTCGCCTTCGCCGTCGATGCGGCCTCGCCACTCGCCATGGTGCTGAAAGGTCTCCTATTCTCCTGTACATGAGTACCAGTCCCTCGCAACAACTTTCAACGCCTCTCCACTCCGTGTCTGTGGCCGGGGCGGTAGTGCGTGAGGACGGCCGGATTCTCGCGATCCGGCGGGCCGACAACGGCACCTGGGAACCGCCCGGCGGAGTGCTGGAACTGTCGGAGACGGTCGAGGACGGCGTGCGCCGCGAGGTGTACGAGGAGACCGGGATCAAGGTCTCGGTGGAACGGCTAACCGGGGTCTACAAGAACGTGACCCGGGGCATCGTCGCCCTGGTCTTCCGGTGCCACCCCGAGGGCGGCAGCGAGCAGCTGTCCGACGAGTCGACGGCCGTCGCCTGGCTCACCCCGGAGGAGATCACCGACCGCATGGGCGAGGTCTACGCCGTCCGCCTGCTCGACGCCGTCCGGAGCGACACGGTCCCGCTCGTCCGGACCCATGACGGGCGGACGCTCATCGACATGCCGCGGGCAAACTGAGTCAGCGAGTCTTCTTTCCGCGCTTGCCTATCTGGCTCCAGACATGGCGGTGGCGAGCGATGGTGAAGACCCGGTCCACCCTGCTCGGGGACAGTGCGGCAGGCCGGGTGGGCAGGACGTCGGCGATCTGTTCGCCATCGATGACCGTCACCGCCGGCGCCGCCCCAAGCGTGATCTTCTGGGCGCCGACGACGGCGATGACCGGGTGAACAGGCACCTCGAAGCCGCACCACTCGGTGAGCAGCCTGGCGGTACGGCTCGCCTCGAACTCCGAGTTCTCCAGGTACGGGAAGCCGTTGCGGTTGACCTTCACCACCTTGTCGCCGACCCAGACGGTGGCGCCCGGGTGGTGCTTCGAGTTGACCGTGAAGACGCCCGGCGGACCGATCACCACGTGGTCGATATCGGACCCGGACGGCAGCGGCACCCCGTGAAGAACCTTCCAGCCGGCGACCTTCAGCGGCTCCAACCGGGCCCCGACGATCTGCTCGCCCTCCAGGCCACGAAGCGTGCTCGGATCGCCGAGACGCTGGCGGGAGAGCTTGGCAGCGAGGCGGACAAGCAGCCCGTACCGCTCTTCGCCCTCACGCACCAGGCTCTCCAGCCCGGCACCGGGCCGGTTCCGCGAAAGGTCGTCCTCCTCGCGCATCGGAGGCAGAAACGGGACCTCCGTCCGCGGCTGCGGTACCGGTGCTGTGCGCACTCTCGGAGGTGGGTTCTTCTCTCCGCGGCGCTGGATGGTGTGGGGTGGGACGTGACTGCCGAAGGACCGGCACCACTCTTCGACCTTGGCCAGCGCGGACTCCTCGAACTCCGGGAGCTCGACCATGACGACGCCGGTTTTGCAGTCCAGCCAGGCCACCGAATCGCTGCGGTCACCAGCCTTGTTGACGTAGAGCCGTTCCTTCCCCGGCACCCGCCAAGCCTTGACCACCAGCTCCGCCATTCGTCCCCCTCCGGCATGGCCCGTCTGACCAAGGTCAGCATGCCCACGGACCGATCGGCAGGAACGCTGAGAGTCAGCCAGCCATGCCAGCGGCTAGGAAGCGCGGCCGGAGCAACCAGGGGTGTCTACAAGTTCTATGGCGTGGGCGTCGATGCCCGTGCACAGCCAGGCGGGCGGTGTGTGGGATGGGGAGAGGTAGCAGGGGAGTTGGGGTGAGGGGATGGGGTGGGAAGGTGACTGTTACGAGTTTCGCTACTGGTTCAAGGGCGCGCACAGCGCGCCAGCGCGCGGCCCAGCCGCTCGCCGTCGCTCCTGTCTTGCGCCCCGCTTCGGCGGCGGCCGGCCGCGCACATCGAGCGTGCGGCCGGGAGGGATGCCGAGGTCAGAGCCCGCCGGGGCTGGGGCGGGCGGCTCCACGGTTTTACCCACCTCCCAGGCTCGGGACCCGAGTCGAGCAAGAACGGGGGGCCACTCGGCCAAATTGCGGTCAGGCCCAGAAGCCCTGACCGAGTCGCAACAGCTTACGGCCCCCCGATCATGCCCGACCCCAAACCAGGCAGGACACCGGCCAAAACCGCTCCACCGCCCTCGTTCTGAGCCTTGCAGCTACAGCGAGTTTGTTGCTTGTCGGCACGCTAGAGAGCAGAACCTCTTCCAGAGATCTGGCATTGACGACCGCACCTCCATCATCGGCTGAAGCTTTGCCCCATCCCATTTTGAAAACCAAGAAGCCAGCCCAAAGTCGTCATACTTGACGACCTTTACTATTGATCGGCGCAATTCGCTGGTGTCGCCGCGGATGCCGGCCAATTCAAATAGGTCTATGTAATTCTCGGAGGCCCTTCTTCTCCCCTCGGAGGTGGCTTCATCATTTATTGGCCCGACGGTCTCTAGAGTCGCCTCGCCTATTTGATCGAAGGAATCTCCATTGAAGCGTGGCGCTATCATGCCCGTGTCAATGTCGAGCACGAGGTGGCGCCACGGGTCGGTTCGCGTGGGGTTTATGAGTAGTGGCTGGCCGTTGCCATCAAGGGGAAACCTGGCCCCCTTGCTCCTGTTGCATTCAGGGCAAATGAGAATTAGGTTTGACCATCGAAATGCCAGCTGATAGTCCAGTTTGATTGGATGAAAGTGATCAACGTCGGCTGAGCGAGAGTCCACACAGTATGCGCACCTCTTCCTGGCTCCAGACATGTGCGCCAGGACTTGAACAACGCGACTGGCCGCGACCGTACCTCGATACCTGTCCCACTCGGCGCGCGACTCGCCGTAGTTTGATACCTTTTTACTTCGCTTGTGTAGCTCAAGTCGCGAAGCGATAGGCAGAGCTTCTCGCACCACACTTCTCATTGTGGCCAGCCTTCAGACAAAGAGCTGGAGCTGTTCAAGCTCCCGCTGCTCCTCGGGGGCCAAATTGGCGCCTGCCATTTCTTTAGCCTTGAGCCTGGCTCGCCGTGTACGAGCTGTGACCGCCCGCGGAGAGCGCGTGTTCCTTAGGCCAAAGGCGGGAGTTAGGAGAATTTCGTCAGGCTTCCCGGCGATCACCCTGGCATAGTCCTCTTCTGTGAGCATGAATGGCTCACCCTGGCCAGGTTGAGGGATGTGATAGATGCGACCATTGTCTGCAGCCTGGCATACCAATGGACTGTGCGTGGTGACGATGAACTGGACGAGCGGGAAATGCTGCTTCAGCCAGAATCCGATCTCTCGCTGCCATGCCGGGTGGAGATGTGAGTCAACTTCGTCAATCACAACAACCCCTGGGCGATTGACGTAGTGGATGCCGTCCTCATTCATCTTCACAATGTCGGATGGGCCATAAACTTCAACCATGTGCCTGAAAATATCGATCAGCATAGCCAGTGCAGATCGGTATCCTTCGCTCATGTCAGAAAGCGGCATTCTCCGATTTGCGGAATCTGTCAGCCATATCCCGTCTGAGTTTACCTCATCGATTTGAACCCCTTCGCGAAGGAAGTTGTCTCCAAGGATCTTTAGGAGATTGTCAAGGGTGACACTCTCGATACTTTCGGTCAGCTTCGATTCGAGCTTTTTGTAGTTGAGTTGCTTCACCCACTGCTCGCATTCGCTGAGTGTTGCGTCCTCCTTGAAGAGAGTTGCAAATCGCGGAATTCTCCCGGGGATTACCATTAGGCGCTGAGCCTCTGGAGAACTCCCATAGAGCCTCCTGAATGGACCGTATCCGAGTGTGAACCATCCGGCTGTGCCGGGTGCCCACGGGCCGTTGACTGCACCCTTCTTCTTGTTTCGGAAGACGTCAGCTGGAGACATCGTCCAGGCGTTGTTCTCTCGCTCAAACTCGACTTCTGCCCAGAACGTGCTCTGGATGGGGAATCCGCCGCGGGAGCTTTTGTCGTATTCGTGATTTGGCTTGATTTCGAGTGAAATTGTGCCCGAGTCGAAGCCTTCGGTCGCCCATCCGCGAAGATCTGGAATCAAAGCCCTTGCGTCACTGGGGCCGAGAAGGGAGAGTGCGATTGACTTCAGGAGGGCGGTCTTTCCTGACCCGTTATCCCCTGTGATAACGCACCATCCTGCGTAATTCTCGCCGTCTTCGCAAAAATCAAGGTCGGCGTGCTCGAATCCCTTGATGTTCTTCACTACTAGGCGCTTGATATACATCGATCACCTGTCAAGTCACATGGGGCGGCGTCTGCTCGGTGCGGGCGAAGCCGCAGGGTCATCCTCTCGCAGCGCTATAAGTGCAGTCCAGAACCCCGCGGCCACGCGGCGCCGAGCGCTTAACTGCTTGGAGCATGTCGATGGGGGAGGAGCTCCTCAGACAGGGAACAGGCTTCCTTCCCGAAGCGCCGGTGACGCGGGCTTCACAGTTGGGCTGGCCCACAGCCGCCGCTTGCAGCGTGGCGAACGGGCCGCGTGCCACAGGCGTGCCAGAACGGGCGGTACGTGGCGGTGAATCGCGGGCGCCGGCGGTGAGGCGAGCCGGGAACCCGCAGGGTGGCCGAGCCGCAGGTCACGCTGGGTGTCGAACGCCTGTCCTTGTAAAGCGGGGGTCGTCGGTTCGAACCCGACAGGGGGCTCAGGTGTACGAGGGAAGGGCCGGTCCGACGGGTTGTCGGGCCGGCCCTTTCGCGTGGGCGGGGTCAGTCCGGGGGGAGGGCGAGGGTGGCGACGGCGCCGCCCTCGGGGTGGTTGGTGAAGGTCAGGGTGGCGCCGATGACGCGGGCGTGGCCGGTGGCGATGGTGAGGCCGAGGCCGTGCCCGCGGCCGCGTTCGGGGGCGTTGGTGCGGAAGCGCTGCGGGCCGTGCCGGAGGAGGTCCTCGGGGTAGCCGGGGCCGTGGTCGCGGACGGTGATCCGCAGGCCGTCGACGTGCAGGTGAACCGGGCCGGCGCCGTGGCGGTGGGCGTTGAGGATCAGGTTCCCGAGGATGCGGTCCAGCCGGCGCAGGTCGGTGCGGACCTGCCGGTCGGCGGTGATGTCGACGGTGACGTCCAGGCCGGTGAGGGAGACGGTGCGGCGTGCCGCGCGCTCCAGGGGGACGGCGGAGAGGTCGGGGGACTCCGCGTCGGCGTCCAGGCGGGAGACCTCCAGCAGGTCCTCGACCAGGCCGCGCAGTGCCTGGACCCGGTTCTGCACGAGCTGGGTGGGGCGTCCGGGCGGCAGCAGCTCGGCGGCGGTGACCAGCCCGGTGAGCGGGGTGCGCAGCTCGTGGGCGACGTCCGCGGTGAAGCGCTGCTCGTCCTCCAGGCGCCGGTGCAGGGTGCGGGACATCAGGTCGACGGCGGCGGCGAGGTCGGCGACCTCGTCCTTGCCGTCGACGAGTTCGCCGATCCGGGTGTCCGTCCCGCCGGCCGCGATGCCCCGGGCGGCGGTGGCCGCGGTGCGCAGCCTGCGGCTGATCCGGTCGGCGACGAGCACGCCGGCCAGCACGGTGGTGAAGACCGCGGCGACGACGGTGAGCAGGATGATCCGGTCCAGGTCGGCGATGGCCTGCCGGTCCTGGGTGAAGTCCACCCGGACGGACAGCACCCCGTTCTGCACCGGGCCGGCCGCCCACATGGACTCGCCGGTGCCGTCGGCGGCGAGCAGCGAGCCGTGCCGGCCGCCGTCGGCGAGGGCGCGCAGTCGGTCGGGCAGGGCCGGGTCGTTCACGGCGGCGCCGTGGCCGGCCACCTCGCCGTCGCGCCCGTAGCCGGCCAGGGCCGAGTCGAGGGCGGCGAGTGCGGAGGAGCCGGCCTGGTCCACGTGCTGACGGATCATCGCCTGGTGGACCAGCAGGCCGACGGCCACCGCGACCAGGACGGCGATGGCGGCGACGGCGGTGGCGATCTGGCGGCGCAGGGTCATGCCGGGCGCCGCAGCTTGTAGCCGAACCCGCGGACGGTCTCGATCCGGCCGGAGCCGATCTTGGCGCGCAGCCGCTGTACGTGGACGTCCACGACCCGGGTGTCGGCGCCCCACTCGTAGTCCCAGACGCGTTCGAGCAGGGTGGAGCGCTCCAGCACGATCCCGGGCGCGGCGGTGAACTCCAGCAGCAGCCGCAGTTCGGTGGGCGTGAGCGGGACGAGGCGGCCGTCCACCCGGACCTCCATGCTGTCGGTGTCCACCTGGAGGCCGTCGAAGCTGCGGACGGACGGGGTGGGGGCGGGGGCGGTCGGCGGGACCGCCGGCTGCGGAACTCCGGGGACTCCGGGGGTGCCGGGGAGCGGCGGGGCGTCGGCCGCCGGGGCGTCCGCTGGCGGTGGGGCGTCGGTCGCCGGGACGACCCGGACGCGGCGCAGCACCGTACGGATCCGGGCGACCAGGACGGCGCTCTCGAAGGGCTTGACCACGTAGTCGTCCGCCCCGGCCTCCAGCCCGGAGACCACGTCCACCGGGTCGGTCCGGGCGGACATCATCAGGATCGGCAGCTGGCTCTCCTCCCGGATCCGGCGGCAGAGGCCGACCCCGTCGAGCAGCGGCAGCATGACGTCCAGCAGGAGCAGGTCGGGCCGGACGGCGTGGAACGCCTCCAGCCCCTCCAGGCCGTCGGCCGCCGTGGTGACCGGGAAGCCGTAGCGCTCCAGGGCCATCCGGGTGGCCTCGCGGATCACCTCGTCGTCCTCGACCAGGAGGATGTGCGGGTGGGCGGGGGCGGTGGCGGGGGTCATCGCTTGGCTTCCGGGAGCACGGCGGGGACGGAGGGCCCCGAGGGGGTGGAGGGCGCGGCGGGCCCGGAGGACGGCCGGACGGGGCGCGGGGACGGGACGGCGGCCTCGGGGGCCGCCTGCCTCGGCGCGAACGGGGTGGGGCGTGCCACTGCCGGGCCGGACTCGGGGGCGGCGGTGTCCGCGCCGGTGTGCGGGAGCAGGCCGACGCCCTCGTCCTTGCGTTCCTTCAGGACGAGCCTGTTGTCCTTCCACTGGTAGAGGCTGGTGGTCCGGGCGTAGGCGCTGGTGGGCTCGAACAGCCGCAGGTCGGTGCCGACGGTGGCGGCGCTGAACGCCGGCAGGACCTGTACCTGGAGGACGGGCAGCAGGTGCTCCTCGGCGAGGGCGTAGACGTGCAGCACGACCCGCCCGGGGGTGGTGACGACGGTGATCAGCTCGGGCTGCCCGTCCCCGGAGAGGTCGCGGAACTCGGGGGCGCGGACCTCGCACCCGGCGCAGGAGCCGAGCGCCTGGCGCTCCTCCGGGCCCACGTTCGGGTCCTTGGCGAGGACGGTGCGCACGTCGACCGCGGTGATGTCGTGCCCGGGGACGGTCACGTCCGGTACGGGCTGCGGCGGCTCCTGGGTGACGCCGGCCGCGGCCGCGGACGGCGGCGGGGAGGTGGGCAGCTTCGGCCAGAGCGGCTGGGGCACCGGCGGCGGCGTGACGGCCCGGACCGGGCCCTGGTCGCGCAGGTCGCCGGGGGTGGCGCGGCCGAAGGCCAGGCCGGCGAGGGCGAGGACGACGACCAGGCCGGCCAGGGTGGCCACCTGGACGGCGCCGGGCCGGCGGCGGGGTGGTGGTGTCGCTGCCACGGTCGGTGTTCGTCCTCCTGCTCTGCGGCGTCGCTCCGGTCGTCGTTCCGGTCGTCGCTCCCGTCACCGCCCCGGTGGTAGGTCGCGCGGTCGGCGGTCGGCGGTTCCGCGACGGTAACTTCGTGCGGGCCGTGCGGGCTGTGCGGGCTGTTCGGGCTGTTCGGGTAGTCCGGACCACGTGGGTCGTACGGCTCGTACGGTCCACGTGGTTCATGTGGTTCATGTGGTCCGTACGACCCGTCCCGGCCGTCAGGCCAGGTCCGCCAGCACGATGATGTTGTCCGTCCAGTGGCCGTCCGAGCCGATCCGCCCGCCGCAGGTGATCAGCCGGAGTGCGGGCGCGGGCGTGTCGCCGTACACCTGCTCGGTCGGGAAGTGGTCCTTGGCGGCCTGGAGCAGCGTGCGGACCTTGAAGTCCACGGTGCTGCCGTCGGCGCGCCGGATCCGGATCAGCTCGCCGGGCCGCAGCTTCGGCAGCTGCTTGAAGACCGCCGGGCCGTGCGCGGTGTCGTAGTGCCCGATGAGCACGGCCGGGCCGTTCTCCCCGGGCGTGGGGCCGTTGCGGTACCAGCCGACCTCCTCGCCCCGGTCGGCCGGCGGCACCTCGACCGTTCCGTCGGCGTTCAGGCCGAGGTCGGTCACCGGTGCGTCCACTCCGACGGAGGGGACCAGCAGGCGGGTCGGCGGCGAGGACGCGTACGGCTTCGGGGCGGTGGACGTGGATGTGGACGCGGCGCCGGTCGTGGCCGGGGGGCCCGGGGTCATCGCCGGGGCGTCCGTGCCGGTGCCGGTGCCGTGCCCGGAGGTCTCGACCCGCACCACCGGGGTCTCCCGGCCGGACAGCGCGAGCGAGGTGCCGAGCACCAGGCAGAGCAGGCCCGCGGTGCCGAAGGCGGTGCGGCGCAGCGGGCCCGGAGCGGGCCGGGCGGCGCGTCGGCGGCCCCGCCGGTGGTCCTTGGCGCGACGGCGGGTGTCGGTCCCCGCCACCGGGACGGCCCCGGCGCCGCTTCCCCGCCCGGCCGGGTTCGGGGAAGCGGCGCCGGGGTGCCCGGCGGACTCGGGACCGGTGTCAGCCGCGCGCACCGGAGCGGCGGCGCAGAACGGCGAAGCCCAGGGCCGCGGCGCCGACGGCCGCGACGGTGCCGCCGCCGGCGAGCATCAGGCCGGAACCCTCGGAGGCGGCGGAGCCGTCACCGGCCTGCGCGGCGCCCTTGGGCACCTCGCGGACCTGCGGCTGGGCGCCACCGGGCGCGACCGGGGCGGGCGAGGCGACGCCCTTGGGGGCGGCCACGGCCGGCGAGGCGTCGGCCTTCGGGGCGGCGGACGGCGTGGGCACGGCGGTCCTCGGCGCCGCGTCGCCGCTCGGGGCGGCGACACTGGGGGCGGCCGGCTTCGGCACGCCGTCGGCCCAGGCCTGCCCGCCGCTGATGGTGGCCAGCAGCGCGGCGCCGGTCAGGGCGCAGACCGCCAGGACGCGGCGGGCGGGCGAGTGGTGGGTACGGCTCCTGCTCATGCGGGGTGTCTCCATCTGCATCGGTCGGTACCTGGGCGGCCGGCGGTCCGCGGTGCGGTGCGCGGTGCGGTTGGCACCGCGTTCGCTCCGCGCTTCGCGGGCCCCGGTGTGCTGGTGTCGCGGGACGTCCGTCGTCGGCGCCGGACGCGTACGTCCTCGTCGCGGACGCCCTCCGGCCGGCTCGATCGGTTCGGCCGGTGGCGTCGAGGACGACGGTAGGAGGGCCGTGTCGCGGTCCTCGGCCGGTCGTGTCACGGCTGCCCATCGGCTGCGTAACGGCCGCCGCCCGTGACGTCACTCGGGGCCCGAAACCCCGCCGCGCGCCGCGCGCCGCCGCCCTGCGGCTACCGCCCCGCCCGCAGTCGGCGGAGGGTCCAGCCCGGGCCGAGCGGCCGGGTGTGGGCCGTGAAGAGCTCGGCGGCCCGGCGGTAGGAGAGGCGGGCGTGGCCGGTGTACGGGCAGCGGTCGCGGGCGGGGGTGCCGGCGGGGGCGCGGCGGTCGGTGAGGAAGAGCGGGCCGGTGGCGCGGCCGGCCACCAGGAGGGGGAGCAGCCGGGCGGTGCCGGACTGCCAGTGGATGGTGGCCTGCCCGGGGCGGGTGCGGCGGCGGGGCAGGTCGAGGTGGTCGGCGTCCAGGGCGAGGACGGTCTCGATCGCGGCGCCGGACTCGTGCAGCAGGTGCCAGAGCGCCTGTTCGCGCAGCGGCGCGCGGAGGGTGAACAGGGCGTGCAGTTCCTCGGGGGTCAACGGGCCTGCGGCCGCTGCGGGTTCGGGCAGCGGGCGGGCGAGCAGGCCGGTGGTCGGGTCGCCGTCGAGCCAGCCCCTGGCCCGCCACCAGGCCACGGCCGCGCGCAGGGTGGAGAGCTCCCGGTTGAGGGTGTGCGGGTCGGTGTCGGCCGCGCGCCGGGCGGCCGCGTCGCGCAGCCGTTCGGCGGCGTCCGGGTGGTCGAGCAGTGCGAGCGGCAGGACGGGCGGCCGGGCCCGCCGCCGTTCGGGGCCGGTGGGGGAGGGCCGGTCGGCGAGCGCCCAGGCCCAGGTGTCCAGCGCGATCCGGTAGATCCGCCGGGAGCCGGCGGCGAGCCCGGAGGCGGCCAGGTAGCGCTCGACGGCGACGGCGTACTCGACCGGTGGGAGTCCTGCCGCAGTTTCTGTCACGATCGCCTTCTTCCGCAGTAAATCAATTCCGCCAAGCCGCTCGAACCCTAGCCAGGAATCGCAGTAAAGGGCAGGTCGGGAGCCCTTGAAAGACGAATTTACTGCGGCAGTTCGCTCCGTTCGGAAAATTGACTCCAAAAGGCTCAACTTTTTCGCCGGAATCCCTTGAAGCGCTCCCCGCCGGACCGCAGACTTGCTGCACATGGCAATGCAGACCGAACGGATCCCGGCCCGCAGAAGGCGACTGGGAGACCGTCTCGCCGTGCTCGGCGAGCGCGAATTCACGTGGTTCTTCATCGGATACACGACCTCCCTGATCGGCTCCTCGATGGCGCCGGTCGCGGTCGCCTTCGCGGTGCTCGACGGCGAGGACGGCGCCGGGGGAGCCGGGGGAGCCGGGGGTGGCGGCGGCACCGCCCTGGGATGGGTGATGGCGGCCCGGATCCTCCCGGTGGTGCTGGTGCTGCTGGCCGGCGGGGTGATCGCGGACCGGCTCGGCAGCCGCCGGGTGATGCTGGGCTCGGACCTGCTGCGCGGCCTGGTCCAGGCGCTGTTCGCCGGACTGCTGGCGGCCGGGCACGCGCCGGTCTGGTCGATGGTCGCGCTGGTGGCGCTCTGGGGGGTCGGCGAGGGGCTGTTCATGCCGGCCTTCGGCGCGATCGTGCCCGATCTGGTGCGCCGCAAGGAGCTGATGGCGGACGCCAACACCCTGCTGGGGCTGGCCCGTTCGGTGTCCACCGTGGTCGGCCCCGCCGCCGCCGGGCTGGTCACCGCCGCCTGGGGGCCGGCGACGGTGCTGCTGGCCGACGCGGTGACGTACGGCGTCGGCGCCTTCGCGCTGGCCAGGTTGCGGCTGCCGGTACGGGCGGCGGCGGGCGGCGAGGAGTCGATGATCCGGGACCTGCGGGCCGGGTGGTCGGAGTTCGCCTCCCGCCCGTGGCTGTGGATCACCACCGCGCAGATGGGCCTGTTCAACCTGCTGGTCTGGGCCCCCTTCCTGGTGCTGGGCCCGCTGCTCTCGCAGCGGGACCTCGGCGGCGCCCGGGCCTGGGGCCTGGTGATGGGCGTGTACGGCGCCGGGGCGGTGCTGAGCGGCCTGCTGATGCTCGGCCGGGCGCCCGCCCGTCCGCTCGCGGTGGCGTCCGCGGCGGCGCTGGCCTGGGCGCTGCCCTCCGGGGCGCTCGCGGCCGGGGCGGGGCTGCCCTGGGTGGCCGCCGGCGCGCTGGTGGCCGGGGCCGGCTCGGCGGTCTGCGGGACGCTCTACAACACCACCCTGCAGAAGTGGGTGCCGGTGGAGCTGCTCGGCCGGATGACGGCCTTCGGCGTCCTGGGCGCCTTCGCCCTCGGCCCGCTCGGACTGGCGGCGGCCGGGCCGCTGGCGGGCCGGTTCGGCGCGGACACCGTGCTGCTCGTCGGGGCGGTCTGGCAACTGGCGGCCGGGGCCGTAGTGTTGGCCGTACCGGCGGTACGGAACCGCCGCTGGGAGGAGGGCCCGGACAGCTGACCAACCCCTCGGACGGCTTCGGGGCGCACCCCCGGCCCACCGCGCACCGCGCCCGGCCGGCCCCGGAGCGCAACCGGCTGCCCCTCCCGCGCACGCAGGCCTCCGCGGCGGGCGGGGCGGCCGACCCGGTCGTACGGTGGAGGACGGGGGAGACGGAGGAGGTCGATCATGCCCGGCTCGCTCACCATCAGCCATCACGGGACCGCGGTAACCCTGGACCACGCGGACGCGGAGCGGCTCGCCATCGTACTGGCGGACCTGGCGTACCTGCTGGAGATCCCGGGGTCGAACCGGCTCAGTGACGACCAGCTGGCCGTGCTGTGCGAGGGACGGTCCCCGGACCGCGCCGATCTGGTGCACTGGTGCGCTTCGCTCGCCCGCGGGCTGAAGACGCAGCTCTGACCGGAGCCGCCCGTGCCGCAGGCGGGCCGTCGTACGGCGGACCGCCGCGCGACGGCCTGCCACCCCGGTACCCGTCGCGCGACGGCCTGCCGCACGACGGCCCGGCGCGCGATCGCCCGCCGTACGATGGCGCGCGGGGCGGGGACGCCCCCCGGGTGCCGGGGTGGCCGGCGGCCGGTCCGGCGGAGGGTGGGGGCCCGAGCGTGTCGCAGTCCTGGTCGATGTCCTGGCTGACCGTGCCCACGCCGCTGCCCAGCGGGCCGATGCGCATCGCGGTGACCCCGCTCGGCGTGGCGTCGGCCGGTTATACCGGGTCGCGCGAGGGCGAGGTGCCGGCGTGCACCGACGAGTCGAAGATCACCGCTGTCACCGAGCGGATCGGCGCCTACCTGGCGGGCCGCACCCGCGAGTTGGGCCTGCCGGTCGACTGGAGCCTGAGCTCCGGCCCGCACCGCGCGGTGCTGCAGACGCTCTGGCGCGAGGTGCCGTACGGCCGGACCATCACCTACGGCGAACTGGCCGCCCGCAGCGGGGTGTTCGAGGACATCACGGAGCCCGGCCTGGCCGCCCGCACGGTCGGGCAGATGATGGCCGCGAACCCCGTCCCCCTGCTGGTGCCCTGCCACCGGGTGGTGGCGGCGGACGGGATCGGCGGCTTCGGCGGCGGCCGGGTCGGCATCGAGGTGAAGCGCTGGCTGCTCACCCTGGAGGGCGTGCTGGAGCCGACCCTCGACTGGAACGGCCCGCTGTAGCGGCGGGGGTGCGGGCGGCGGCGAGCGGCCCGCGGCCGGCGGTGGGCCCGCCGCCCACCTCGGTCGTCACACCCTGGCCGCCGCTCCCGCCGCTCCCGCCGGCCGTCACACCCGGGCCGCCGCCGGCTGCGCCCCCGGAGACACCCGCCCGGGCCCCTGCTGCGGGTGCACCGGCCGGATGCCGGGCACCAGGGTGTACTCGATGCCGCGCACGTCCGGCTCCGCCCCCGAGCACTCCGGCCGCTCGCCGAGCGCCAGCCGCACCGCGTCCCACGGCAGGTTGAGTCCGCACAGCCGCAGCTGGTGGAGCCCGGCGGCGGGGCGGGTGTTGACGTCGATGACCACCGGCAGGCCGTCGAGGCGGCGGAACTGGACGTTGGACAGGTACGCCATCCCGGTCGCCCGGACCAGCCGCCGGACGGGCTCCAGGTAGCACTCCTCGGTGGTGAAGCCCCGGCGGCGGCCCTCCTTGGTGCGCCCGACCGCGGCGAGCGGGCTGCCGTCCCGGTCGGCGAGGCAGTCCACCGAGACCTCCGGCCCGTCCAGGTGGGGCATCACCAGCAGGTCCACCGGCTCGCCGTCCGGGCCGCCCCCGGCCAGTGCCGCGGCGACCTGTTCGACCTGCACCCGGTGGTCCCAGCCGGCCAGCCGCCGTGCGTCGTAGGGCTCCCGGGTGAGTACCCGGAAGCCCGCGCCGCCGGCGCCGGTGGTGGGCTTGAGGCAGGCGGTGCGGCCGGTGTCCTCGATCCGTTCGACGGCGTGCCACAGCTCGGCGGGGGTGCGGACCCGCCACCAGGGCGGGGTGGGCAGTCCGGCCCCGGCGATCGTGGCGTAGCCGTCCGCCTTGCTGGTGAAGGCGGCTATCGCGGTGGCCGGCGGGCAGAGCAGCGTGGTGCCGATCGCCTCGAACTCCGGCCGGGCGAGGGCGATGGCGAGCTGGTGCAGCTGGGGGACGAAGACGTCGATCGCGTGCCGGGCGCAGTAGTCCAGGGCGTATCCGACGTAGCCGTCCGCGGCCAGGCCGGCGGGCTCCGGGGTGCCGTGGTCGGCGGCGGCGAGCACGGGGGAGTCCGGGTCGCCGTGGGTCGCGTGGACCACGACGGGGCGCGGGGCGGCGCGCAGTTGCTCGATGAAGAAGACGTTCTCGGCGTAGGTGCGGTTCAACCAGACACGTACGGGTGCACTCATGTGACCCTCCCAGGAGGGAAGTTGACGAAGGGTCAGGGCACCCTAGCGGCCTGTTCGAACGGCCCGGACGGCAGGGGCGCCGTGGGCGGATGGTGGCGCGGGGTGGCGCGGGCCGGGGCTTCGATGGGGGAGGATGGGGCGCGGCACTCCGATATGTTCGAATAAATAGTCGAACAAATATCGATCGGGTGATCCATTCGTACTATTTGTTCGGCCATTCGGAACCACTCGAACGAGTGATTGCGGGGCGCCCCTGAATGGGCCCACCATGAAGCTGCAACACGCATGTGCAAGGCGACGCTTCATTGGGATATGCGAAGGGCTCCCCTCATGTCGACCGAAACGAATGCCGGTATTCCCGCGCCCGGTGCGCAACCGGAGATCCGGCAGCAGCAGAGTCTGAGCACGGCGGGCGCGCGGAACCTCGCGACGACCACCAAGTCCGCGCCGCAGATGCAGGGCATCAGCCCGCGCTGGCTGCTCAGGAGGCTGCCCTGGGTGCAGGTGTCCGGCGGCACCTACCGGGTGAACCGCCGCCTGCGCCACTCGGTCGGCCGCGGCCGGGTGGGTTTCGTCAAGACCGGCGCCGAGGTGCGGATCGTCCCGCCCACGCTGGCCGAGGTGCCGGTGCTGCGCGGCTTCCAGGACGAGGCCGTGCTGGAGGAGCTGGCCTCGCGCTTCGTGCAGAGGGACTTCGGCGCGGGCGACGTCCTGGTCCAGGCCGGGGCGCCGATCACCGAGGTGTTCCTGATCGCCCACGGCAAGCTCGACCGGCTGGGCACCGGCAAGTACGGCGAGGAGACGGTGGTCGGCACCCTCGCCGACGGCGACCACCTCGGCGACGAGGCGATCCGGCAGGACGGCGGCGACTGGCCGTACACCGTCCGCGCCGCGACCTCCGGCACCGTACTGACGCTGTCCTGGCCCTCCTTCCAGGAGCTGCACGACCGCTCCGAGGCGCTGCAGCTCCAGGTCATCGAGTACCTGAACGGCTTCCAGCAGGCGCAGAACAAGCACGGCGAGGCCGCGATCGGCCTCGCCGCCGGCCATCAGGGCGAGTACGAGCTGCCCGGCGCCTTCGTCGACTACGAGCTCAAGCCGCGCGAGTACGAGCTGAGCGTCGCGCAGACGATCCTCAAGGTGCACACCCGGGTCGCCGACCTCTACAACCAGCCGATGAACCAGACCGAGCACCAGCTGCGGCTGACCATCGAGGCCCTGCGCGAGCGCCAGGAGCACGAGCTCGTCAACAACCCCGAGTTCGGCCTGCTCGCCAACGCCGCGTACGAGCAGCGGTTCCAGACCCACTCCGGCCCGCCCACCCCGGACGACATGGACGAGCTGCTCAGCCGCCGCCGCGGCACCAGGATGTTCCTGGCCCACCCCAGGGCCATCGCCGCCTTCGGCCGGGAGCTCAACAAGCGCGGCCTCTACCCGGGGACGGTCGAGGTCGAGGGCAAGCAGATCATGTCCTGGCGCGGCGTCCCGGTCTTCCCGTGCAACAAGATCCCGATCGTCGGGAGCACCAGCTCGATCATCGCGATGCGCATCGGGGAGGACAACCAGGGCGTCATCGGCCTGCACCAGACCGGAATTCCGGATGAATACCAGCCCAGCCTTTCGGTGCGGTTCATGGGAATCGACGACAAGGCCATCATTTCCTACCTGGTGAGCGCCTACTACTCCGCCGCGATCCTGGTGCCGGACGCGGTCGGTGTCCTGGAGAACGTGGACATCGCGCAGTACTGACGGATCGCGCAGTACCGACGGTTCGCGGGGCCGCTCGCAGAGCCGCGCCGTCCGCCGGGGCCGTCCACCGGCCCCGGCCGGGCGGGTGCGTACCGGCCCGGCGCGTACCGGCACAGCGGCCCGGCGCGTACCTGCTGCGCAGCGGCCCGGCGCGCACCGGCACAGCGCAACCCCGGCCCGCCGCCGGCGGGCCGTCCCACGACAGGCGCCCGACAGGGGGAACCACCCATGACCAGTCCCACGCTGGAGCGGGACCACAAAGAGGGCCACGAGGCGGCCGACATCCTCGCCCGGACCCGCGCCCTGGTCGACCCGGTCCTGCGGGCCGCCGTCGACTCGCTGCCCGGCACCATGCGCAAGGTGGCCGGCTACCACTTCGGCTGGTGGGAGGCGGACGGCACCCCAGCCCAGGCCTCCGCCGGCAAGGCGATCCGACCGGCCATGGTCCTCGCCGCCACCCAGGCCCTGGGCGGCAAGCCCAACGAGGCCGTCGCCGCGGCCGCCGCGGTGGAGCTGGTGCACAACTTCACCCTGCTCCACGACGACGTCATCGACCGGGACGACACCCGGCGCCACCGGCCCACCGCCTGGCGGGTGTTCGGCACCACCGAGGCCATCCTGGCCGGGGACGCCATGCACTCCCTCGCGCTGCGCCTGCTCGCCGAGGACACCCACCCGGCCGCCCACGGCTCGATCCGCCGGCTCGCCGACTGCGTGGTGGAGCTCTGCGAGGGCCAGCAGATCGACTGCGCCTTCGAGCGGCGCAACGACGTCTCGCTGCCCGAGTGCCTGGCGATGGCGGAGGCCAAGACCGGCGCGCTGCTGGGCGCGGCCTGCGCGATGGGCGCCCTGTACGCGGGCGCCTCCGAGGAGGCGGCGCAGGCGCTGGACTGCTTCGGGCGGGAGATCGGCCTGGCCTTCCAGCTGATCGACGACCTGATCGGCATCTGGGGGGATCCGGCGGTCACCGGCAAGCCGGTCGGCGCGGACCTGGTCGCCCGGAAGAAGTCGCTGCCGGTGGTCGCGGCGCTGGGATCCGGCACCGTCGAGGGCAAGCTGCTGGCCGAGCTGTACGCGATCGAACGCCCGCTGGACGCCGAGGAGTTGGCGCAGTGCGCGGCGGCCGTCGAGGCGGCCGGCGGGCGCGGCTGGGCGCAGGGCGAGTCCTGCGAGCGGATGGCCGCGGCGATGGCGCAGCTGGCCGCCGCCGTCCCGGAGCCGGCTGCGGCGGATGAGCTGCTGGCGCTCGCCGAGCTGGTCACCCGCCGCACGCACTGAACGGGGCACCCGCGCCGAACGCGTCCCCATGGGGCTGTGAGGAGCGCCCTGAGGAGCGCCCCAAGGAGTCCTGCCGGGCGTGGCGCCGGGAGCGGGACCGGGAGTGGCGCTGGGAGTGGGAAGTCGGCCGGACCGACTTCCCACTCCCATCGCCGGGCACCGCTGCCGACCGGCGCCGCCGTCAGCCGAGGGCGGCCAACAGCCGCCGTTCCTTGGCGGGTTCGATGCCTTGCCGCACCGCCGCCCCCGGCCGCCCCTTGCGCCCCTCGGCGTCGGTGTCCTCGACCGGCCCGCGCCGCCGCAGCCACTCCCAGGTGTCCCGCGCCGTCTCGGCGAACGGGCGGCAGCGCAGCCCGGCCGCCTCCGCCCGGCCGGTGTCGGCCAGCCAGGCGCCCGCCATCTCGGGCAGGTCCGGTACCCAGAGGGGGAGTTCGGTCCACGCGCCCACCTGGTCCGGCCCCTCGGCGAGCAGCGGCTCGTCCGGCACCCAGACCAGCTCGGTGTCCGCGGCCCCCGCCACCTCCCGGCAGGTCGCCAGCCACTCGCCGAAGCTCAGCCGCCCGGGCGGCGCCGTGGTGATACAGCGCCCCGCCGTCCCGGCCGTCAGCAGGTCCAGCCCGAAGCCGGCGAAGTCCCGGACGTCGATCACCTGCATGGTCCGCCGGGGATCCCCCGGGGCCAGCACCCGCCCACCGCGCGCCATCCGCTCCAGCCACCAGGGCAGTCGGCCGCCGAACTCGTACGGTCCGACGAGCAGTCCGCTGTTCAGCACCAGCGTGCGCCCTGCGCCGAACCCCGCCAGCACGGCGCGCTCGCAGCCGGCCTTCAGGGCGGTGCCGGGCGGCTGGCCGGGCGGGGTGTCGGCGGGGCAGGGGTGCAGTGCGGAGTCCTCGTCGACCGCCCGGGCGGGCCAGTCGGCGAAGGCGTGCACGGAGGAGACGAAGGTGTAGTGGCCGGCCCGCTCGCTCAGCAGCCGGGCGCTGAGCGCGGCCTGGGCGGGCTGTTGGGCGGAGGTGTCGACGACGGCGTCCCAGCTGCGGCCGTCCACCAGCCGGGCGAGGTCCCCGGCACTGTCGCGGTCGCCCCGGACCGCCTCGACGCCGGGCAGGTCGGCGGCGCTGCGACCGCGGTTGAAGGTGGTCACCCGGTGGCCCCGGGCGAGGGCCTCGGCAGCGTAGGCCCGTCCCAGGAAGGACGAGCCCCCAAGTAAGAGGATCTTCATACCGAGGACCCTCTCCCGGCCGCACCGCCCGTACGCCCGGATTCGCGGTCAGCAGATGCCGGGCCGGATAAGTCGGGCCGCAGAAGTCGGGCCGCAGAAGTCGGGTCACGGGAGTCGGTTCGCCGGATGCAGCGGGGCGTCCGGTCCGACATGCCGCCCCACCCGGCCCCGCTTAGCATCCGAGGTGTACCGCGGTCGGCGACCGAACCCCGGTCCGGCGCCCGCCCGGAGCACGGCCCGGACCGCGGACCCGTCGGCCGCCGCCGGTGACGAACGGCCCGCCGACGCCGAGCACTCCGCCGACCGGCTGCCCGCCCCGGACGAAGGACCCGCGATGAACCAGCCCGAGCTGGAGGCCCTGGCCGCCGACGCGTACGTCTACGGCTACCCGCTGGTCGCCGGCCTCACCATGGTCGAGCGCTTCGCCCGCGGCGGCCTGGGCACCCTGCCGGCGGCGCCGTTCAACCACATCAGCCACGCCACCCGGCTGGCCGGTCCGGCCGACCGCTTCGTCTCGGTCAACAACGACACGATCTACTCGATCGCCCAGCTCGACCTCTCCGAAGGCCCCCAGGTGCTGCGCGTCCCGGACACCGCGGGCGCCTACTACGTGCTGCAGATCATCGACGCCTGGACGGACAACGTCGCCTACCTCGGCCGCCGGGCCACCGGCACCGGCGCGCAGACCTGGCTGATCGTCCCACCCGGCTGGCACGGCACCCCGCCGGACCCGAACCGGGTGATCGAGCTGCCGACCACCGTCGGCACCCTCGTCGGCCGCTTCGCCTGCACCGGGCCGGAGGACCTGCCCCGGGTCCGGGCCCTCCAGTCCGCCCTGGAACTGGAGCCGCTGGAACCCGGCGGCCTGGTCGCCGGACTCCCCGAGCCGGACGGGGACGTCCCCGAGCGGCTGGCCTTCTTCGAACGGCTGCGGGTCTGGATGCAGGCCTTCCCGCCCGCCACCGCGGACATCGAGTACCAGCGCCGCTTCGCCCCGCTCGGCCTGCTGGACGACGGCGCCTCGCCGTACCGCTCGGCCGCCCCCGAATGGACGCTGACGCTGGCCAAGGGCCTGGCCGCCGGGCGCGAACGGGTCGAGGACGCCACCCGCCCGCCCGAGGACCACCCGCCCGGCGAGTGGCGCAGCACGCTCCACCTGTTCGACTACAACACCGACCACCTGGGCCCCGGCACCCTGGACGACCCCGAGTGGCGCATCCCCGACCGCCGCGCCGCCTACCTCAGCCGGGCCGCCGCCGCCCGGGCCGGCCTCTGGGGCAACCACGCCTACGAGGCCTCGTACGCGATGACCTACGACGACTCCGACGGCCGACCCCTCACCGGGGCCCACGACTACACCCTGCGCTTCGACCAGCCGCCTCCGGCCGGGGCCTTCTGGTCCGTCACGATGTACTCCGTCCCGGACTACTACCTGGTGGAGAACCCGATCGACCGCTACTCGATCGGCGACCGCACCCCCGGCCTCGTGCACGGCGAGGACGGCTCCCTCACCCTGGCTCTCCAGCACGACCAGCCCGAGGACCCGGCCGCCGCCGCCAACTGGCTCCCCACCCCGTCCGCCGAGTTCCGCCCCATCCTCCGCATCTACCAGCCCGAGCCCGCCGTCCTGGACGGCAGCTACCAGCCCCCGCCGATCCACCGGGCCTGACGCCCCGCAACCCGCCCACCGCCCTCTCCCGCTGGTGTGCTGGCTCCGCACCTCGCACGGGAAGTCGGCCTGGTCGACTTCTCGTGCTTCCTCGGTCCGGCCTCTGGGGACGGAATTGGCAGGCCGGTCTGCATCGCCGCTGACGCCCGACGCGTTGGGCGTGAGAAGTCGGCCCGCTCGACTTCTCACGCAATCCTCCCCGCCCGGGCTCGCGGCCGGGACGTGCAGGCCGGTCCACGCGCGCTGCTGGGCTGACCCTGTTGCGCGCAAGAAGTCGGCCCGCTCGACTTTTCGGGCGCCCTTGGCCCGGCTTCTGGGGGTGGCAGTGGCCGGCCGGTCTGCATGGCCGCCGATGCCCGACTCGCTGTGCGTGAGAAGTCGGCTCGGCCGACTTCTCACGCGCCCGGGTGCCCCGGCGGGCTGTGGCGTCAGCGAGATGGCGGTGGGGTGTTCGGACCGGGGGCGGTGGTGGCCGTGCCCGAGGAGGACGAGGAGCCGGACGGCGAGGGGGACGACGTGGGCGGGCTCGACGTGGCGGGGGCCGCCGTGGGCGAGGTGCCAGCGGAACCGGTCGGTGTCGGCGTCGGCGCCGGTGCCGGTGCCGGTGCCGGTGTCGAGGACGGCGACGGATCGGCCGGGGAGGAGGCGGAGCCACCGCGGTTGTGCGGCCCGCCCTCCAGGGTGACCACCGCCTGCGAGGGTGGCAGCGCGATCCGGGCGGTCCAGTGCGCGGTCGGCGCCTGGTCCTCGTCCACGGTGACGATCACGGTGATCCGTTGGCCGGGCGCCAGGGTGCCGGAGTCGCGGCTGAGCCGGAGCCAGCCGGCCTCCGTCACCGCGTGCCAACGGATCTCGGTGGTGCCGGAGTTGGTGAGGGTGAGGATGGTCCGGCTGCCGTACTCGGCGGCCTCGACGGTGAGCAGCCCGGCCGGGGCGGGTTCTCCGGTGCCCGTCGCGGAGGCCCGGTCGACGGATGGGGCCGGTGCGGCGACCAGGGCCGGGCTGTCGAGCGGGGTCGCGCCGTGGGTCGGGACCGGGATCACCGAGCCCTGGAAGGTGAGCCGCGGAAACCCAGGAAGCAACGTTTCTGCACCGTCCACACCGGCACCATCCGCGACCATCCCGGCCCCGGCCCCCGCCAGCTCCAGCCCGGGCACGCCGGGCGCACCCGACCCCGTCGGGCCGTCCACCGCGGGCCGTGGCCCCTGCCCGGCGGGCCGCCCGGCCCCGTCCACCCGCACCGCCGACACCGAGGCCGCGGAACCCGAGCCGCCACCGCCCCGGTGCCCGGCCCAGAGCGCGATCACCGGCGCCGCCAGGACGGCCGCGAGCACCCCGGTGGTCACCACCCGCCGGCGCACCGCCAGCCCGCGTCCTGCGTCCGGCGCCCGGTGCCGGGGGAAGCCGCTCTGGTCGAACCGCAGCCCCGGCTCCGCCACCCGAGTCGCCGCCACCCGAGCAGCCGTCGCCGGAGCATCCGCCGCCCGAACGGCAGCCGCCCGGGCGGTCGCCGAGCCGGTGACCGCGCCGGTGACCGCGCCGGTCCCGGAGGCGTCCACCGGAGCGCGCAGCAGCGCCAGCCCCGACAGCCCGGCCGCACCCTCGGCGGCCTCGTGCGCGGCCACCCGCTCCGCCGTACCCCGGCAGGTCGGGCAGTCCAGCACGTGCTGCACGAGTTCCCGTCGCAGTGCCGGGCCGAGCACCCAGTCCCGCCAGGACTCCGCCCCGGCGCCGCCGAGCCGGTCCAGCTCCGGGCAGCTGCCCACGCCGAGCACCAGCAGAGCCGCCCTGGTCCGGGCGACCTCGGCCTCGGCTCCGGCCAGTAGCGCGCGGGTCCGCTCGAACGGCAGGCCCAGTACCGCCGCCACCTCCAGCGGGGTCAGCCGGTGCCGGACGGACAGCTCCAGTGCCTCGCGCTGTTCCGGGCCGGTGCCGGCCGCCTCGGGCCAGGCGAGCGAGGACAGCTCGCGCCGCCGCCGGGCCGCCTCGGCCTCGGTCTCGTCCGCCTCGGCCTCGTCCGGCGCGGATCCGGCCGCTGCCGCCGCCCGCCCGGTCCCGGACCCGGTCCCGGACCCGGCACCCGCCACGGCCGGGCCACCGTCCGCGAGCCAGCGCAGGCAGCAGTACCGGGCGAGCGAGAACAGCCAGGCGCGGAGCAGCCCGGGCTCGGCGAGCCGGGCGCCGTGCCGCCGGGCCAGTTCGCGGACCTCGCGCAGGGCGTCGGCGGCCGCGTCGTGCTCGCAGAGCACCGAGAGGCAGTAGGTGAACAGGCCGTCCACCTGCCGGTCGTACGCCGCGAGCGCGGCGCCGGTCCGCTGCTCGACGGGATCGGCCGAGCCTGCGGCCCCGGCCGATCCCGTGGCCCCGGCCGACTCGGCGGGCCCGACCGGTCCGGTCAGCCACCGGGACCTCCCCGGCCGGCCCGACCACCCCGGCCCGACCGCCCCGGTCGGCCCAACAGTTCTCGTCGTCACCCGTCCGACGGTAGAGAACGCGGACGGCTGACTCCGACCATTCGCCGCGTATGTACTTCTTTCGGGTAACAACATCGTCCATCTGTCTGGATGCGCGGCGGGCCCGCCGTCGGCCCATCGTTGTCACACCCAGGCGCTACGGTGGGCCGCATGCCTCCGCGTTCCAAGACCACCGCCAAGCCCCGCCCGGCGTACCGATGCACCGAGTGCGGCAACCAGCTGCCCAAGTGGGTCGGCCGCTGCCCGGAGTGCAACGCCTGGGGCACGGTCGAGGAGTACGGCGCGGTACCGATCCGCACGACGGCCGCCGGTCCGGTCAGCGCGCCCGCCCGCCCGATCGCCCAGGTGGACGGCCAGGTCGCGACGGCCCGTTCGACGGGTGTGCCGGAGCTGGACCGGGTGCTCGGCGGCGGCCTGGTGCCCGGCGCGGTGGTGCTGCTGGCGGGCGAGCCCGGCGTCGGCAAGTCCACCCTGCTGCTGGACGTCGCCGCCAAGGCGGCCACCGCGCAGCACCGCACGCTCTACGTCACCGGCGAGGAGTCGGCCGGCCAGGTCCGGCTGCGCGCGGACCGGATCAACGCCCTCTCCGAGCACCTCTACCTCGCCGCCGAGCAGGATCTCGGCGCGGTGCTCGGGCACATCGAGGCGGTCAACCCCGGCCTGCTGATCCTGGACTCGGTGCAGACCATCGCCTCCGCGGAGCTGGACGGCGCCCCCGGCGGCCCGGCCCAGGTCCGCGAGGTGGCGGGCGCGCTGATCCGCGCGTCCAAGGAGCGCGGCATGGCCACCCTGCTGGTCGGCCACGTCACCAAGGACGGCCAGATCGCCGGCCCGCGCCTGCTGGAGCACCTGGTGGACGTGGTGCTGAGCTTCGAGGGTGACCGGCACGCCCGGCTGCGGCTCATCCGCGGGGTCAAGAACCGCTACGGCGCCACCGACGAGGTGGGCTGCTTCGAGCTGCACGACGAGGGCATCGTCGGCCTGGCCGACCCGTCCGGCCTCTTCCTGACCAGGCGTGACAAGCCCGTTCCCGGCACCTGCCTCACCGTCACCCTGGAGGGCAAGCGCCCGCTGGTGGCCGAGGTGCAGGCGCTGATGGTGGATTCGCAGATCCCCTCGCCGCGGCGCACCACCTCGGGCCTGGAGTCCCCCCGGATCGCGATGATCCTGGCCGTGGTCGAGCGGCACGGCGGGGTGAAGCTCGGCAAGCAGGACATCTACACCGCGACGGTCGGCGGGGTGAAGCTGACCGAGCCCTCCGCGGACCTCGCGGTGGCGCTCGCGGTGGCCAGCTCGTCCACCGACACCCCGCTGCCCAGCAACCTGGTGGCGATCGGCGAGGTCGGCCTGGCGGGCGAGGTGCGGCGGGTGACGGGTGTGCAGCGGAGGCTCGCCGAGGCGCACCGGCTGGGCTTCACCCACGCCCTCGTCCCGCCGGACCCGGGCAAGGTGCCGCCGGGCATGAAGGTGGTCGAGGTGGCCGACATCGGCGAGGCGCTGCGGGCCATCCCGGGCCGCCGCCGATCGGCCGCCAAGCCGCGCACCGAGCCGCGCGGTGAGGCACCGTCGGCGCCGCCGGCCCCGCGTTCCGCCCGGGCCGCGGACCGCCCCGCGGCGTACCCCGAGGAGCTGATGGAGGGCTGGGAGCCGCTGGACTCCGACGAACTGCGCTGACCCAAGCCCTGCCGAAGCCACACACAGTTAGACTTTCCCCAGTCTCATTGGCCAAAAGGCAGTACCGAGCGGTACTGAGCGACAGAGCAACAGACCGCGGACCGGCGCACGGCGTGAGGCGCGCGGCACGGGTCGACCGGAGGAGTCACGTGGCAGCCAGCGACCGGGGGGCGGACAAGGCCTCCCGCGAGGAGGCCCTGCTGCGGGCCTCCCTCACCGCCATCGCGCCCGGTACCGCGCTTCGTGACGGCCTGGAGCGGGTCCTGCGGGCCAACACCGGCGGTCTGATCGTGCTGGGCTTCGACAAGACCGTCGAGTCCCTGTGTACCGGCGGCTTCGTCCTGGACGTCGAGTTCAGCGCCACCCGGCTGCGCGAGCTGTGCAAGCTCGACGGCGCGGTGGTGCTCGACAAGGACATCACCAAGATCGTCCGGGCCGGCGTGCACCTGATGCCGGACTCGACCATCCCCACCGACGAGACCGGCACCCGCCACCGCACCGCCGAGCGGGTCAACCGGCAGACCGGCTACCCGGTGGTCGCGGTCTCGCACTCGATGCGGCTGATCGCGATGTACGTCAACGGCACCCGCCGGGTGCTGGAGGACTCCACCACCGTCCTGTCCCGCGCCAACCAGGCGCTGGCCACCCTGGAGCGCTACAAGCTGCGCCTGGACGAGGTGGCCGGCACGCTCTCCGCGCTGGAGATCGAGGACCTGGTGACGGTCCGGGACGTCACCGCCGTGGCCCAGCGCCTGGAGATGGTCCGGCTGATCGCCACCGAGATCGCCGGCTACGTGCTGGAACTCGGCATCGACGGCCGGCTGCTCTCGCTCCAGCTGGACGAGCTGATCGCGGGCGTGGAGCCGGAGCGCGAGCTGGTCGCCCGGGACTACTTCCCGGAGCGGGCCGCCAAGAAGGGCCGGACGGTCACCGAGGTGCTGGCCGACCTGGAGGCGCTCACCCACGCCGAGCTGCTGGACCTCCAGACCGTCGCCAAGGCGCTCGGCTACTCGGGTTCGCCGGAGTCGCTGGACTCCGCCGTCTCGCCGCGCGGCTACCGCCTGCTGGCGAAGATCCCGCGCCTGCCCAACACGGTCATAGAGCGCCTGGTCGAGCACTTCGGCGGCCTCCAGAAGCTGCTCGCCGCGAGCATCGACGACCTGCAGACCGTCGAGGGCGTCGGCGAGACCCGCGCCCGCTCGGTCCGCGAGGGCCTGTCCCGCCTTGCCGAATCGTCCATCCTGGAGCGCTACGTCTGACCTGACGCGCAGCCGTACGGATGCCCGAACTCGGCGACGGCCCCCGGGGGGACAGACCTCCCCGGGGGCCGTCGCACGTTCGCAGGAATCGGAGCCGCTCCGAACCGGAGCCGCACCGAACGGGAGCCGTGCCGCGCCGAATCGCGGAGCACCGCGGAAAACTGCACCGAACACGCCCCCGGACGCGACGGAGCCCCCGGCCGCGCGGCGGCCGGGGGCTCCAGGAGAAGTTGACCGGTTCTCAGCTGTCCAGTCGGATCGAGGCCCGCGCCGAGACCTTGTCCCCGGAGAGCCCGGTGAGCTCCGCGAGCACCACGTAGGTGCCGCTCGGCGGCGGCGTCTGGTCGGCGGTCGCGCACTGCGGCTTGCTGCGGCTGCGGTCCCAGGTGAAGGTCTCGGTCTGGCTGCCGTTCGCGCCGAGCTGCACCCAGATGTTGCCCTTGTCGGCCGGGCAGTCGCCGGAGGACCAGACCCGGTCGTTGGTGCTTCCGCTCACCGTGATCACGGAGGCGGTGCGGCCCAGGTCCACCCGGCAGTTGGTGCCGGAGGAGTTCTTGACCGTCAGGGCCAGCCGGGGCTTGTCCTTGGGCTGGTACGAGTTCTGGGTGCCGGCCAGCTCCAGCGCCACCTGCGAGGAGGCGCAGACCGGCAGCGCCATGATCTCGGGGGTGTTAACGGCCGGGGCACCGCCCGTGCCGCCGCCGCCCGTACCGCCGGACCCGCCCGTACCGCCGCCGGTCGCCGGCGCCGCGCCGCCTCCGGGGGCCGGGTTGGCGCCGCCGGTGCCGGTGCCGCCGCTGAGGTTGACCTCGGTGCCGCCGCCGCCCGCCACCGGGCCGCCGGTGCCGCCGCCAGGACGCGCCGCGGGGCCGCTCGGGGAGGCGCCGGGCGTGATGGCCTGGGCCGGGGTCTGGTTCTGGGACTGGGACGGAACGGCCTGTGCGGCCTTGCCCGGTGAGCCGCCGTCACCGCCTCCGCCCGGGTCGATCATCAGCCAGGCGATCAGGGCGACGACCGCCGCGGCGGCGACGAGCACGACGATGCGCCGACGCCAGTAGATCGAGGCCGGCAGTGGTCCGACGGGTTGACGCAGAGAAGGCACGATCAAACTCTACGAGACTGTGTGTGGCGATTGACTCACCAACACCGCACAGTCGCCCCTTCTTTCACATGATCCGCCATTTGATCCGTTCGAGCGAGCTCCAATCGGACGATTTCCGGAGCTGCCCCGGGAGGATCCGGAGTGGCCTGATCCACTTCGGCCCGGTCGGCGGGCATGGGAGGATCGAAGGGCCATGACTGCCATCACCACCCCCGCCGTCCCTGTCTCCGCCGCCGACGCCGCCCGGCTGCCGATGCCCCTGCCGCTGTTCCACTCGACCGTCCTGGACTGGTACGAGGCGAGCAAGCGGGACCTGCCCTGGCGGACCCCCGACGCGACGCCCTGGGCGGTCATGGTGAGCGAGTTCATGCTCCAGCAGACCCCGGTCAAGCGCGTGCTGCCCGCCTGGGAGGCCTGGCTCACCCGCTGGCCGACCCCGGCCGCCCTCGCCGCCGAGCCGTCCGGCGAGGCGGTCCGGATGTGGGGCCGGCTGGGCTACCCGCGCCGGGCGCTGCGCCTGCACGCGGCCGCGGTGGCGATCACCGAGGAGCACGGCGGCGAGGTCCCGGACGACCACGCCACGCTGCTCTCGCTGCCCGGGGTGGGGGAGTACACCGCCGCCGCCGTCGCCTCCTTCGCCTTCCGCCAGCGGCACGTGGTGCTGGACACCAACGTCCGCCGGGTCTTCGCCCGCGCGGTGACCGGGGTCGAGTACCCGCCCCAGGCGACCACCGCGGCCGAGCGCCGCACCGCCACCGCGCTGCTGCCGGACGACGCGGAGACGGCGGCCACCTGGGCGGTCGGCGTGATGGAGCTGGGCGCGCTGGTCTGCACCGCGCGCGGCCCGGAGTGCGGGGACTGCCCGCTGTTCACCGCCTGCGCCTGGCAGCGGGCCGGCCGCCCGCCGTACGAGGGCCCGGCCCGGCGCGGTCAGTCCTACGAGGGGACGGACCGCCAGGTGCGCGGCAAGCTGCTCGCGGTGCTGCGCGAGGCGCACGGGACGGTGCCGCAGGCCCGGCTGGACGTGGTCTGGCCGGACGCGGTGCAGCGGGCCCGGGCGCTGGACGGCCTGGTGGCGGACGGCCTGGTCGAGCCGGTCGAGCAGGGCGTCTACCGGCTGCCCCAGTAAGCGGCGGAACACGACGGCGCCCCCGGGAGAGGACCTCCCGGGGGCGCCGTCGTGTGCGGGGACCGTCAGACGGCCGCCGCCTCCAGCGAGGCCTCGGCCGGCTTCTCGCCCTTGCCGGTCCCGCGCAGCGGCACCTCGCGGAGGAACACCGCCGCGGCGATCGCGATCACGGCCACGCCCGCGCCCCACAGGAAGACGGTGTGCATGCCGTTGGACACCGCGTGGTTGTAGGCGTCCTGGACGTAGTCCGGCAGCTTGTGCAGCTCCTCCAGGCTGCTCTGCTGCGGGTCCTTCATGCCGCCCGGGGGCATCGGCTTCCCGGCCAGCATCTCCGCCATCGTGTCGGTCACCCGGTTGTTGAACAGCGCGCCGAACAGCGCGACACCGAAGGAGCCGCCGATGGTGCGGAACAGGGTGGCGGTGGAGCTGGCCACGCCCATGTCCTTGAGCTCGACGCTGTTCTGCGCGACCAGCATGGTGATCTGCATCAGGAAGCCCATGCCGGCGCCGAGCACGACCATCCAGCAGGCCGAGGTGAACCTGCTGGTCCCGATGCCCATGGTGGAGAGCAGGATCAGGCCGGCGGTCATCACGATGGTGCCGATGATCGGGTAGATCCGGTACTTGCCGGTCTTGGTGACGGCCTGGCCGACCACCAGCGAGACGATCAGCATGCCGAACATCATCGGCATCAGCAGCAGACCGGAGTTGGTCGCCGAGGCGCTCTGGACCGTCTGCTGGTAGAGCGGCAGGAAGACGGTCGAGCCGAACATCACGAAGCCGACGATGAAGCCGATGATCGAGACCAGGGTGAAGTTCAGGTTCCGGAACAGGCTCAGCGGGAGCATCGGCTCCTCGGCCCGCTGCTCCACGTAGCAGAAGGCGATCAGCGAGGCGGCGGCGAGCGCGGTCAGGCCCAGGATCTCCTTGGAGCCCCAGGCGTACTGCTGGCCGCCCCAGGTGGTGATCAGCACCAGCGAGGTGATGCCGGTGGTGAGCAGCACGACGCCCGCGTAGTCGATCTTGGCGGTGTTGCGGACCTTCGGCAGCTTCAGGGTGACGACGACCACGGCGAGCGCGATCACACCGAGCGGCAGGTTGATGTAGAAGGTCCAGTGCCAGCTCAGGTGGTCGGTGATGAAGCCGCCGGCCAGCGGGCCGCCGATGGTGGCGAGGGCCATCACCGCGGCGAACATGCCCTGGTACTTGCCGCGGTCGCGCGGCGGGACGAGCGCGCCCATGATCGACATGACGCCGACCATCAGACCGCCGGCGCCCAGGCCCTGTACGGCGCGGAAGCCGATCAGCTCGTTCATGTTCTGCGCCAGGCCGGACAGCGCCGAGCCCACCAGGAAGATCACGATCGAGGTGAGGAAGGTGCCCTTGCGGCCGTACATGTCGCCGAGCTTGCCCCAGACCGGGGTGGAGGCGGCGGTGGCCAGGGTGTACGCGGTGACCACCCAGGACAGGTGCTCGCCGCCGCCGAGGTCGTGGACGATGGTCGGCATCGCGGTGCCGACGATCAGGTTGTCGAGCATGGCCAGCAGCATGGTGACGACCAGGCCGACCATGACGAGGCGGATCTCGCGGGGCGACCGCGGTTGCTCCTCCTCGGCCGTCCTGTCCTCCGGCGCCGGGCCGGTGGTCTTGGGCTGTGACATGAGAGGGGTCTCCCGGAGGGTGGTTCGGACGGAGCGTCGTGCCGTGCGGCGGCTCACTTACTTGTCGCCCGGCTAGTTTATCGACCGTCGGCACGGTAGGTTGTTTACTAGCCGGTCGTCAAGCCAGTTTCCCGACCGGCCTTCTGGGCAGGGAGAATGAGTCCGGGGCGGCCGCCGTCCCGGGGTCCGCAGTAGTCACCGACGCAGTCATGAGGCAGGCCATGGGCACTCCGCACAGCCCCCGCAGCGACACCCGGGCTCGCATCATCGAGGTGTCGCTGGAGCTCTTCTCCGAGCAGGGCTACGAGCAGACCTCACTGCGCGAGATCGCCGACCGCCTGGGTGTCACCAAGGCCGCGCTCTACTACCACTTCAAGACCAAGGACGACATCGTCCTGGGCATCGTCGAGCGGATGGCCGCGCCGATCGACGAGACCGTCGCGTGGGGCCGTCAGCAGGTCTGGAGCCCGGAGGTGCGCGACGAGCTGATCCGCCGCTTCGCGGACGGGATGGCCGAGCGGGCCCCGCTGCTGCGCTTCTTCCACGAGAACCAGCCCGCGCTGCGCGAGTCCCCGGCCGGGCTGGCCTTCAGGGATCGCATGATCACCATGATGCAGCTGGTGCACGGGCCGGACGCGGACTTCCACGACCGGCTGCGGGCCGCGATGGCGCTGTTCACCGTCCATTCGTCGCTGTTCCTGGTCAAGCAGGACAACGCGGACTGCGGTCACGCCCCGAACGTGTGGGGCGAGCGGCTGCCCCCCGCCGACCTGGACGAGGCGATCCGCGCGGCCCGGGACATCGCGCTGGAGATCGGCGCCCGGATCAGCCACCCCGCGCCCGGCGCCGGCTGAGCGCCGCGGGGCGGCTCAGAAGTTCGTGACGCCGTGCCCCGCGAGGTAGGCGATCGGGTTGACCACCGCGCCGTAGCGGTTGCTGGTGCGGATCTCGAAGTGCAGGTGCGGCCCGGTCGAGTTGCCGGTGCTCCCGGACATGCCGATCCGCTCGCCCGCCGACACCCGCTCGCCGGCCGAGACGGCGACCGAGGACATGTGGGCGTACTGCGCGAAGTGCCCGTCCGCCAGCCGCAGCACGACCTCCTTGCCGTACGCGCCGTCCCAGCCGGCCGACACCACGGTCGCGTCGCCGACCGCCAGCAGCGGCGTGCCCGGGGCGACCGCGAAGTCCACCCCGGTGTGGTACCCCGCCGCGTAGCTGCGGTTGGGCTTCCCGTACGGGTTGCTGGTCGGTGCGTTCGGCACCGGCGCCGACCATCCGGGAGCCGGGGCCGGCCCGGGGTCGGGCGCGGGTCCGGGCTCGGGAGCCGGCTCGGCGGCGGCTTCCGGTTCCGGTGCCGGTTCCGGTGCCGGCGGGTCGAACGGCAGCAGGTTGGCCGCCACGGCCACGGACTGCTGCGCGGAGTCGCCGTCGTCGGGCAGCTTGTAGGCGCTGGGTCCGGCCACCTGGACCAGCCCCGCGCTCGGCACGTCCACCTTCGGCACGGTGAAGGCCGAGCTGCCCGGGGTGGTGGGCAGCACGGTCTGCGCCGAGGCCGAGCCCGGAGTGGCGACCAGCAGCACGCCGGCGAGCAGCACGGCGGCCGCTCCGGCCGAGACCAGCGCGTGGTCGTGCTCGGCCCGCTGCCGGCTGCCGGGCAGCGTGGTGTGCCGGGGCGATCCGAGCGTGCGCAGCGGCGCGGCGTGGGTGCGGACGGCACGGTCGAGCCGGGGCTGCCAGGCCGCGGCCTGGGCCGCCGTACGGGCGGCGAGCGTGCGCAGCGGCGCGGCGTGGGTACGGACGGCGTGGTCGAGCCGGGGCTGCCAGGCCGCGGCCTGGGCCGCCGCACGGGCGGCGAGCCGGCGCAGGGCCGGCGCCAGGGGCGGGACGTTGGACATCGCTTGCCGTACCTCACGGGTCGTACGAGGGCAGCACGAAGGGCCCGTTCGGGCGCGTGCTGAGCGGGGGACCACTCAGGTTTAACGGTCACCGAGCGGAGTCCCAAACGGGCTGACGTACTACGGCGTGTAGTCGGCGTGGCGCCGGAGATTCAAACCGATGGAGTACCGATCATGAGATCCGATCGTCCAGGTCCGCTCCGGCGCGCCCGTCGGTCCCCTCGGGCCCGCTACTACCGCCGGTCGTACCGGGCCGCGGGCCTGTGACCAGCGCCACGCGCGGCCCGGGTTTGGCGGGCTCGAACCGCTTTCGTGCGGACCGCTGACCGGTCCGGCCCGCTGCGGCACCATCGAGCCATGTATGGCAACAGGAGCGAAGACCCCGACGCCAGTGACCGCCCGAGCCTGCCGGACCGCCGCTTCGCCGCCCTGCGCGGCTGCGAGCGGCTGCTGTCCGGCGTCCGGCCGCAGAGCATCCGCGAACGCCTCGCCGACCTGGCCGGCCCGCTCCCGGACGCCGGCCCCGGGCCGCACACCGCTCCCGGGCCGGACACCGCCGCCGGGCCGCACGCCGTCCCCGACCTGGACGGCCGCCCGGACCAGTACGGCGACGGCGTGGTCCGCACCCTGGAGCACCGGGTCGCCGAGCTGCTCGGCACCGAGGACGCGGCCTTCTTCCCGACCGGCACCATGGCCCAGCAGATCGCCCTGCGGATCCACGCCGAGGCGGCCGGCCCGCGCACCGTGGTCACCCACCCGCTGGCCCACACCGACCGGCACGAGCGGCACGCGCTCGGCGTCCTGTCCGGCCTGCGCAGCCTCTGGCCGACGACCGAGCCGCGCCAGCCCACCGCCGAGGAACTGCGCGCCCTGGACGAGCCGTACGCCGCGCTCAGCCTGGAGCTGCCGCTGCGCGACGCCGGGTTCGTGCTGCCGGACTGGGCGGAGCTGGTGGAGCTGGCCGCGGTGGTGCGGGAGGAGCACGGTGCGGCGCTGCACCTGGACGGCGCCCGGATCTGGGAGTCCGCGGTCGCCCTCGGCCGGCCGCTGCCGGAGCTCGCCGCCCTGGCCGACTCGGTCTACGTCTCCTTCTACAAGACGCTCGGCGGGATCAGCGGCGCCGCGCTGGCGGGTCCGGGCGGCTTCGTCCGCACCGCCCGGGCCTGGCGGCACCGCTACGGCGGGCAGCTCTACCAGCAGTGGCCGTTCGCGCTGGCCGCGCTGACCGGACTGGAGCGCGAACTGCCGCGGCTGCCCGGGTACGTGGCGCACGCCCGGACGGTCGCCGCGGCGCTGGACCGGGCGTTCGCCGCCGTCCCCGGCGCCCGGGTGCACCCGGCCCCGCCGCACACCCACCAGTTCCAGCTCTGGCTGCCGCACCCGGTCGGCGAGTTGGAGGAGGCCGGACTGGGGCTGGCCGAGGACACCGGGATCGGCCTGTTCGGTGCCTGGCGCGCGGGCGGGCCGCCCGGGCTGTCGATGACCGAGGTCACGGTCGCGGCGCCCGCCCTCGACTGGACCGCCGCCGACGTCACGGTGGCGGCCGCCGCCTTCCTGGACCGGCTGGCGGCCGTCCGGGCCTGACAAAGCGTCCGGCCCGCCCCCGCGCGCTGCGGGGACGGGCCGGACGTGGAGTTGTCAGAGCTGCCTGGTCACAGGCCGATCGCTACCCGGGGGGTGACGATCAGTTGTCGACCGGGCGGACCCGGATCCAGGTCTCCAGGTAGTTCGAGGACTCGTTCTCGACCTCGATGCTGGTGCCCGTCTTCGGGACGTCGACACCGGCGTACTGGTTGTCCTTGCTCCACCACGACTTCAGGTCGTTGAACTCGTCGACGCCCTTGGCCTTCGGGATGACGGTCTCGACGCCGGCCTTGTGCAGGGTCAGCGGGGAGACGCGACGGGAACCGAAGGTGGAGTCGAAGCCCTGGACGCGCGGCTTCATCAGGGCACCGTCGGACCACTTCAGCGGCGTCGGGTGCGAGTCGACCGGCAGGACCAGGCCGTGGCCCGGGTGGGCGCTGACGTTGTTGTCGGTCTGCGACTCGTCCCAGAACCAGATCAGCAGACCGGGCTGGTACGAGTAGTGCTCGACCCAGCCCGGCTTGTCGGCGAAGCCGAAGTTGTACGGGCCGGTCTTCAGGGTCTGGTCGAAGGACACGTACTGCCGGTTCTCCGCGATGTAGTACTGCGCGTAGTCCTTGGTGTACGAGCCGCTGAAGCGGGAGAACCCGTCGGCCACCCAGCCGTTGTCACCGTTCTCGACGTCGTCGCTGAACACGGTGGCGCCGTCGGCGACGACCGCGACGTTGTCCAGGGTCAGGCCGCGGAAGTGCAGGCCGCCGTCGCTGGTGTGGCGGTAGCGGAACTTGATCTTCTGGCCCGCGAAGGCGTCCAGGTTGAACGACAGGTCGCCCCAGGCGGCCACCTGGCCGCTGAGGGCCGGACGGCCGTTCTCGCGCGGCAGGGCGGTGCCGTTCCAGGTGCCGTCCACGACGGTCCAGTTCTTGCCGCCGTCGGTGGAGACCTCGCCGAACGCGTAGTCGAAGTCCTGCTCCAGCTCGTACCAGGCCTTGGCGTTGATGCTGGCCTTGGCCTTGCCGGTCAGGTCGATGTCGCGGGTGAGCGTGACGTTCAGGTTGTCGGCGCTGCCGCTCCACCACTCACCGGTGCCGCCGAACGGCTTGTTGATGTCGGTGGTGATGCTCTTCTTCGGCAGGTCGACGATCAGACCCTGCGGCAGGTTGCTGTTGTACTCCGCCGGGCCGATGTGGTGGGTCGACTCGGTGCCGGCCTTGGCGCGGTCCGCCTTCAGCCAGCCGAGCTGGTACTTGCTCCAGCCGTCGAGGTCGTTCGGCATGTCGCCGATGCTGTTCTTGCCCTCGCCGAGCCAGGAACCGGAGGACATCAGCGACCAGAAGCCGACCGAGTTGTCGATGCCCTTGCCGGCGGTGTCGTAGAGGTCCGGCAGACCGAGGTCGTGGCCGTACTCGTGGGCGAAGACGCCGAGGCCGCCGTTCTCGGGCTGCATCGTGTAGTCGCCGATCCACAGGCCGCTGTTGCCGACCTGGACGCCGCCGAGCTTGTTGCCCTCGGGACCGGCCGAGCCCTGCAGGTTGCCGTAGACGTACGAGCGGTGCGCCCACAGGGCCTTGGTGCCCTGCTTGCCGCCACCGGCCGACTTGTCCTCGCCGGCGTGCACGATCTGGAAGTGGTCGATGTACCCGTCGGGCTGGTTGAAGTTCCCGTCGTGGTGCGAACCGTAGCGGTCCCACTGGTCGTACGAGGCCAGGGTCGCCTTGATCTGCGCCTCGGTCTGACCCTTGGCCTGCTGGTCCTTGTACCAGATGTCCACGGCGTCGCGGATCAGGTCCTGGGCGCTGGCGCAGACGTTGGAGCCGCAGTAGTCGGAGCCGTACCGGGCCTCGTTCCACGGGACGCGGACCCAGTCCTGGACCACGCCGTCGACCGAGTAGCGGCCCGAGGACTGCTTCTCGTAGTAGGTCTTCAGCGAGGGCTTGTCCTTGGCGAAGTACAGGTCCTGGTAGTGCTGCTGGTTGTAGTCGGCCTGCCACTGGGTCGAGTTGTTGGTGGCCGGGTCCGGCTTCTCGATCTCGTTGTGCTTGGGGCCGGCCTCGCCGCCGTACTTGACCTTGCCGTCCGGCGTCTTGGTGGTGTTGTCCACCTGGTCACCGAAGTCGACCAGGATGGTGAAGATCTTGTCCGTGCGCTCGCGGGCGAGCTCCACGTACTTGTCCTTGCCGAGCTTCACGCTGGTGCTGCCGTTGTGCTGCTCGACCTCGGCGGTGCCGTTGAGCAGCTTCTCGGTGGCGGCCTTCTGCTCCGCCTCCACCTTCGCGGTCAGCGGGCCCGGAAGGTTGTGCTCGGTGTTCTGGACGGCTTCGGCCGGGTCCCGCGGGACCGGGGCCGAGCCGGCGGCGACGGCGGTGCCCGGGAACAGGCCCGCGCCGAGCGTGACTATGACCGCTGCGGCCGTGGCAGCCGCAGCGGTTCTCCTGGTGCTCTTCAACGTTGTGACGTCCTCCCCGACCGGGGCCCAGCTCTTGGCCAAAGCCCGGCAAACCAAAATGAAAGACAGGTGGACGTCATTTGATACAAGCGTGCACAGAAAAGATAGACCTTGACCGTGACATGGTCACGGCGCTATCCTCCGCGACTCCCTATCACCTGACCGTCTGTCAACCGTATGTTGGTTAAAGCTCGCTGAGAAACCGAGCGCACCCGCACCAGCCCATGCGGAAGCCGCCGTCCCGGTCCGCACCGGTGCCGACCGCGGAGGGGCCGGAACGCACCGAGCCCCCGGCGCGAACGCCGGGGGCTCGGTGGCTGTGAAGTTGTCTGTTAAAAGTTGGGTTACTTCGTCAGGTCCGGACCGGACGAGGCGACCGCGGCCGGGGTGTCCGCGACGGCCGACTTCTCCTCGCCGCGGAAGGTGAACTTGGCCTCCTTGCCCTCACCGTCGACGTCGACGACGACGATGTGGCCGGCCCGCAGCTCACCGAAGAGGATCTTCTCGGAGAGGTGGTCCTCGATCTCGCGCTGGATGGTGCGGCGCAGCGGACGGGCACCCAGGATCGGGTCGTAGCCGCGCTTGGCCAGCAGCTTCTTGGCCTCGACGCTGAGCTCCAGGCCCATGTCCTTGTCCTTGAGCCGCTCGTCCACCTTGTCGATCATGAGGTCGACGATCTGGATGATGTCGTCCTCGGACAGCTGGTGGAACACCACGATGTCGTCGACGCGGTTCAGGAACTCGGGGCGGAAGTGCTGCTTGAGCTCCTCGCCGACCTTCGCCTTCATCCGCTCGTACCCGGTCTGGGTGTCACCCGTGGCCGCGAAGCCCAGGTTGAAGCCCTTGGAGATGTCCCGGGTGCCGAGGTTGGTCGTCATGATGATGACGGTGTTCTTGAAGTCGACCACGCGGCCCTGGGAGTCGGTCAGGCGACCGTCCTCCAGGATCTGCAGCAGCGAGTTGAAGATGTCCGGGTGGGCCTTCTCGACCTCGTCGAAGAGGACGACGGAGAACGGCTTGCGGCGGACCTTCTCGGTCAGCTGGCCGCCCTCCTCGTAGCCCACGTAGCCGGGCGGGGAGCCGAACAGCCGGGAGACGGTGTGCTTCTCGGAGAACTCGGACATGTCGAGCGCGATCAGCGCGTCCTCGTCGCCGAAGAGGAACTCCGCCAGCGTCTTGGACAGCTCGGTCTTACCGACGCCGGACGGGCCGGCGAAGATGAACGAACCGCCGGGGCGCTTCGGGTCCTTGAGGCCCGCACGGGTGCGCCGGATGGCCTGGGAGAGCGCCTTGATGGCGTCCTTCTGGCCGATGACGCGCTTGTGCAGCTCGTCCTCCATGCGCAGCAGGCGGGACGTCTCCTCCTCGGTCAGCTTGAAGACCGGGATGCCGGTGGCGGTGGCCAGGACCTCGGCGATGAGCTCCTCGTTGACCTCCGCGACGACGTCCATGTCGCCGGCCTTCCACTCCTTCTCGCGCTTGGCCTTGGCCTGCAGGAGCTGCTTCTCGTCGTCGCGCAGGGACGCGGCCTTCTCGAAGTCCTGCGCGTCGATCGCGCTCTCCTTCTCGCGGCGCACGTCGGCGATCTTCTCGTCGAACTCGCGCAGGTCCGGCGGCGCGGTCATCCGGCGGATGCGCATCCGGGAGCCGGCCTCGTCGATCAGGTCGATCGCCTTGTCCGGCAGGAAGCGGTCCGAGATGTACCGGTCGGCCAGGGTGGCGGCGGCGACCAGGGCGGAGTCCGTGATGGAGACCCGGTGGTGGGCCTCGTAGCGGTCGCGCAGACCCTTGAGGATCTCGATGGTGTGCGGCAGCGAGGGCTCGGCGACCTGGATCGGCTGGAAGCGGCGCTCCAGCGCGGCGTCCTTCTCCAGGTGCTTGCGGTACTCGTCCAGGGTGGTGGCACCGATGGTCTGCAGCTCGCCGCGGGCCAGCATCGGCTTGAGGATGCTGGCGGCGTCGATGGCGCCCTCGGCGGCGCCCGCGCCGACCAGGGTGTGCAGCTCGTCGATGAACAGGATGATGTCGCCGCGGGTGCGGATCTCCTTGAGCACCTTCTTCAGGCGCTCCTCGAAGTCACCGCGGTAGCGCGAGCCGGCCACCAGGGCGCCCAGGTCCAGCGTGTAGAGCTGCTTGTCCTTGAGCGTCTCCGGGACCTCGCCCTTGACGATCGCCTGGGCCAGGCCCTCGACCACGGCGGTCTTGCCGACGCCGGGCTCACCGATCAGCACCGGGTTGTTCTTGGTGCGGCGGGACAGCACCTGCATGACCCGCTCGATCTCCTTCTCGCGCCCGATGACCGGGTCGAGCTTGGCCTCGCGGGCGGCCTGGGTGAGGTTGCGGCCGAACTGGTCCAGGACCAGGGAGGTCGACGGGGTGCCCTCGGCGGGCCCGCCGGCCGTGGCCGACTCCTTGCCGCCGCCGGTCTGGTAGCCGGAGAGCAGCTGGATGACCTGCTGGCGCACCCGGTTGAGGTCGGCGCCCAGCTTCACCAGGACCTGGGCGGCGACGCCCTCGCCCTCGCGGATCAGGCCGAGCAGGATGTGCTCGGTGCCGATGTAGTTGTGGCCGAGCTGAAGGGCCTCGCGGAGCGACAGCTCCAGCACCTTCTTCGCCCGGGGGGTGAAGGGAATGTGACCGGACGGGGCCTGCTGGCCCTGGCCGATGATCTCCTCGACCTGCTGGCGAACGGCCTCAAGAGAAATCCCGAGGCTCTCCAGGGCCTTGGCGGCGACGCCCTCGCCCTCGTGGATCAGACCCAGGAGGATGTGCTCGGTGCCGATGTAGTTGTGGTTGAGCATCCGGGCTTCTTCCTGAGCCAGGACGACAACCCGCCGCGCGCGGTCGGTGAACCTCTCGAACATCGTTTATCGCTCCTCAGAGCGGTCGGGCAGTTCGGGGTCCGTCCCCGCCCTGTCCTTCCGCATGCTAGTCCCGCTCAGCGGCGCGGCCCACGGATTCACTCCCCGGTAGAGGAGCGAGATGCTGCGCGACCAGCCGACACCAATCCCAACCTGATGCTGGGAAACGGTGTTCCCGCAGGCGGGCCGGATGCACCGGATTCCGCTACGCCATCGGCGAACACGCGCCGCCGGGGCGCGGCCGGAACCGTCGGGCCGGTCGCACATACTGCCCCTGGACGGGCCGAAGAACCCGTCCACCTGCATTCATACCCGGTATCGGGGCGGTTCTCGCGCAGTTTCCGCGGTGGCGGTGTTCGCCTGGCGAGAAGTCGGGCCGTGGTGACGGCGGTTCAACGGCGGCCGGGGCCGGGTACGCCGTCCCGGGTGTCCTCGTTACCGCTTCGCCCTTACAGCGTTGCACAGCCCGTGATTGTTCCGCCGCCCGAGCCCGTGCCCCGCAGGCCCCCGGTGCCGCGGCCCCGCGGGCACGCGCCGCGGGGCGCGGAGGAGACTCCTCCGCGCCCCGTGCGTGTGATGGCGGCGCCGCCTCCGGCCGCCGGGGCCCCGCACCCGCTCCGGCGGGCCTGCGGCGCCGGGATCAGGACGCGTTGGCCTTCTCGTAGGCCTCGCGGACGTTGCTCGGAACGCGGCCGCGGTCGTTGACCTCCAGGCCCTGCTCCTTGGCCCACGCGCGGATCTTGGCGGTGTCCGGGGCGCCGCCGCCGGCCGGCCGCGCCGCGGCGCTGCGGCCCGGGCGACGGGCACCGGCGAGCCGGCCGCTCTGCTTGCGGCCCTTCTCCACGTACGGCGCCAGCAGACCGCGCAGCTTGTCCGCGTTGGCGCTCTTCAGGTCGATCTCGTAGGCAACGCCGTCGAGCGCGAACGTCACCGTCTCGTCCGCCGAACCGCCGTCGAGATCGTCTTCAAGAATGACCTGCACCCTCTGTGCCACGGGCTTCCCTTTCCGCTAAACGACCCATTGCCTAAGGAAAGGAAAGCGCCTTTCTCCGGAAAACACAAACCCTTGACCCGGGTGGACCGGCTCAGAGGTGCAGCAGCATGCGCGAGTTGCCCAGTGTGTTGGGCTTCACCCGCTCCAGGTCGAGGAACTCGGCGACGCCTTCATCGTACGAGCGGAGGAGTTCTTCATAGACATCCGTAGCGATCGCCGCCGGGTCTGTCGTACCATCATCGGTTTCCTGGAGCTCGCCGATCTCGACGAAACCGTGTTTCGCGAAGAACGCGACCTCGAACGTCAAGCAGAAAATCCGACGGACGCCCAGCCAGCGTGCGGTCTGCACCAGCTTCTCCAACAGCAGGTGCCCGATCCCGGTGCCCCGGACGACCGGATCCACCGCGAGCGTGCGGACCTCGGCGAGGTCCTCCCACATCACGTGCAGCGCGCCGCAGGCCACCACGACGCCGTTGTCGTCGCGTTCCGCGACCCAGAACTCCTGGACGGATTCGAACAGTGTGACTGTGGGCTTGTCCAGCAGAATGCCGTCGCGCGAGTAGGTGTCGATGAGCCTGCGCACTGCCCGCACGTCCGTGGTCCGCGCCCGGCGGATGGTGACCTCCATGGTCCCGGACGTTATCGCGCCGCTCCCGGTTCCGTCGCACCGGTATCGGGTCCGTCGTCCGCGGAATCCGCCCCGGTCGGATCGGACGGGAACAGAGCCGCCACCCGCAAGGCGTCCCGGAGCGCTTCGCGTTGCTCGGGGGACATCAGGCCGAAGAAGTGCACCAGGGCCGCCGCCGGATTGTCGCTGGTGGCCCAGGCGTCGTTCATCAGCGCCGCCGTGTACGCCTCGCGCGAGGAGACCGGTTCATATCGATAGGCCCGGCCGACCCGCTCGCGGCGCAGCCAGCCCTTTCTGTGGAGCTTGTCCAGGACGGTCATCACCGTGGTGTACGCGATTTCGCGTTCCGACCGCAGATCCAGGAGAACCTCGCGAACCGTGACCGGTCGGTTCCACTGCCACACCCGGGTCATGATGGCGTTCTCAAGTTCGCCGAGTTGCCGGACCATAGTGCGGCCAGGATAGGGAGTGAATGGGGCAAATCTTGTGAAGTACGCCAAACCGGCGCGCCGCCACCCCCGGGAATCGGGAATGGCGGCGCGCCGGTCGTTCGGGGCGGCTGACGGCGTCGGTCGCGGGTTCCGCCCGCCGGTCCTCGCGGGGCCTGTCGGCCCGCGCGGGATCAGTCGACGTCTTCCTTGGCCCGCTGGGCCCCGCCCTGGCTGCGGACGATGGCCCGCACCAGGAATCCGAAGCCGATCGCCATGACCAGCGGCGGCACGATCGCGCTGACGTAGTCCATCAGGTCACTCCTCCTCGGTCTTCTCCGCCGTCGCGGCGGAAGCCTTCGGCTCCGGCTTCACCAGCGGGAAGAGCACCGTCTCCCGGATGTTCTTGCCGGTCAGCAGCATGATCAGGCGGTCCACGCCGAGGCCGAGGCCACCGGTCGGGGGCATCGCGTACTCCAGGGCGCGCAGGAAGTCCTCGTCCACCTGCATCGCCTCGACGTCGCCGCCGGCCGCAAGCAGCGACTGGGCGGTGAGGCGGGCGCGCTGCTCGACCGGGTCGACCAGCTCGGAGTAGGCGGTGCCGATCTCGGTCCCGAAGATCACCAGGTCCCACTTCTCGGCCACGCCGGGCTGCGAGCGGTGCTGGCGGGTCAGCGGGGAGACCTCGGTCGGGTAGTCCTTGATGAAGGTCGGCCGGACGGCGTTCTCCTCCAGCAGGCGCTCGACCATCTCCAGCACGATCTGGCCGTGGCCCCAGTCCTTCTCGAACGGGATGCCGTGCTCGGTGGCCAGCTTGCGCAGCTCCTCGACGCCGGTCTCCGGGGTGACCTGCACGCCCAGGTGGGCGGAGATGCCCGGGTAGACCGCGACCTCCTCCCACGGCTCGGCCAGGTCGATCTCGTGCTCGACGCCGTGCGCGTCCACGCCCTTGATGACCGTGGTGCCCAGCGCGTCCCGGGCCGCGTTGACGATCGTCTCGCGGATCAGCTCGGCCTGGGTGTCGTAGTCGCCGTACGCCTCGTACGACTCCAGCGAGGTGAACTCCGGGTTGTGGGTGGAGTCCGCGCCCTCGTTGCGGAAGTTGCGGTTGATCTCGAAGACCTTCTCGGCGCCGCCGACCACGAGCCGCTTGAGGTACAGCTCGGGGGCGATGCGCATGTAGAGGTCGATGTCGTACGCGTTGATGTGCGTCTTGAACGGACGGGCGTTGGCGCCGCCGTGCACCGGCTGCAGCATCGGGGTCTCGACCTCGATGTAGCCGCGGTCCTCGTAGGTGCGGCGGATCGAGCGGACGACCTTGCTGCGCAGGTGCAGGATCTCGCGGGCCTCGGGGTTGACGATCAGGTCCACGTAGCGCTGGCGGACCCGGGCCTCCGGGTCGGTCAGGCCCTTGTGCTTGTCCGGCAGCGGACGCAGGCACTTGGCGGTGAGCTCCCAGCGGTCCACCATCACGGACAGCTCGCCGCGCTTGGAGGTGATCACCTCGCCCTCGACGCCGACCTGGTCGCCGAGGTCGATGTCGGTCTTCCAGGCCGCCAGCCGCTCCGGGCCCAGCTTGTCCAGCGAGAACATCACCTGGAGGTCGCCGGTGCCGTCCCGCAGGGTGGCGAAGCAGAGCTTGCCGCCGGTGCGGGAGAGGATCACGCGGCCGGTGACACCGGCCCGTTCGCCGGTCGCGGTGTCCGGCTCCAGGTCCGGGTGCTTGGCACGCAGGTCCGCGATGGTGGTGGTGCGGGGGAATCCGACCGGGTACGGGTCGACGCCGGCCGCCCGGAGCCGGTCCAGCTTCTCGCGCCGGACGCGCATCTGCTCGGGAAGGTCGTCGGTCGCGGGAACAAGGCTCTGATCGCTCACCCCACAAGGGTAGCCAGCCACACACGGTGCTCCGCGCCGGGATTCCCGCGGGGGAGGCCGTGACGGCGGCCTCCCCCGGGGAACGGACCGGTCGGGTCAGCCGTTGCGGCGGGTCCGGAGCCGGCGGGCGGTGACCAGACCGGCGGCGCCGAGCACCACGGCGGCGGCGCTCGTCGCGGCCAGCGGCAGGGCGGCGGAGCTGCCGGTGGCGGCCAGCGGGCCGTCGGAGGCCCGGACGCTCCCGGAGCCGCCGGTGCCGGTGCCGCCGGTACCGCCGGTGCCCGTGCCGGTCTCCCGGGCGGGGCTCGCGGAGTCCTTGTCGCTGAGGCCGGCCGGGACGACCGCGGTGGTCGGCGCGGGCGAGGGGTCGGTGACGGGCGCGGTGGTGGGCGTCCCGGTCGGGGTCGGGGCGGGGGTGCCGCCGGTGCCGGGGGTGGTGGCCGGGGTGGCCCGCAGGGCGACCTTCAGCAGGTCGTTGGCGGGGTTGCGGTCCCAGCTCATGACGGCGCTGGGGTGGCCCGGCTCGTAGGAGCTCGCCATGTTCTGCAGCGAGACCGTCGCGGTGAGCTCGTCGGTGCCCGCGGGGACCGAGAGGGTCAGCTTGTGGGAGTTGGTGGCGCCGGCAGGGATGAAGAACCCGCCCAGCCCCTCGCAGTTGAACTTGTTGAGCGGCTTGTCGGACTTCTGGCCGAGGACGTAGTCGTACGGCTGGCAGGTCGACGGCAGGCCGGTGACGGTGACCCCCTCCGGGAACTGCACCTGGAGTTCGGGCGCGCTCTCGCCGCCGCTGCGGTCCATGATCGAGGCCGGGCCGCCGCTGACGGCGCCGAGGGTGAAGGTGCCGGTGGTGCCGGAGGCGTCCGGTGCCCAGGAGCCGTTCACCGCGAAGTCGGCGTAGTTGTCGGCGAGGACCTCCTGCTCGGTGGAGTAGGCGTTCATGTCGAGGCCGTCCGGGATCCCCTCGCCGGAGGTCGGCACCAGCACGGCGGGAGCGCCGGTGCCGCGCTGGAACGACATCCGCCGGCGCAGGTCCGCAGCGCTGCTGCCGCTCGCTCCCTCGTCTGGGAAGACGGCGTAGTCGGCGAAGGCGTAGCGGGCGTCCGCGCCCACGGTGAGGTCGAGGCCGTTCAGCTTGACGGCCTGGCCGGGGGCGATCTCGCCGTCGATGGTGCAGATGCCGTGCACGGTGGGCATCGGGGAACCGAAACCGTGGCCCGCCCAGTCGCCCTTGTCCTTCGCGTACTCGCAGTTGGAGGGCCAGGTGGCCACGTCGAGGCCCGGGGTCAGGTAGACCTCGACGACCGCCCGCCGGGCCGCGACCTCGCCGTGGTTGGCGAAGGCGAGAGTCGACGGGAGCGTGCTGCCGACCTTGACGTCACGCTGCTCCGAGGGCTCCTTGGTACGGAAGCCGGCACCGCCGATCTCCACCTGGATGTCGGCCTCGGCGGTCTCGGCGCCGGGGGCGCTGAGGGTGGCGTGGACGGTGCCGGTGGAGCCGGGGCGGACGCCCGCGACGGCGCTCAGCCACGGGTGGCTGGTGATGTTGATGTTCTCCAGGTCGAGGCGCCAGATGTCGCAGGTGATCACCTTGCCCGCGGTGGCGCAGCCCGGGACGCTGAGCGTGGCCAGCCCGTCGATGCCGGTGGTGTCGAACGCGAGCTTGGCGCCGGTCACGACGTCGGTGCCGGTCCGGCCGATCCGCAGGTGGATGTTCTCGCCGAACTGGGGCTGAGGGGCCGGCTGGGTCGAGATCTGGATCGTGCCGGTCGGGAAGATCCGGAGCTGGGTGCCGGCGGCGTGCGCCGGGACGGCCGCGGTGCCGGCGGCCAGGGCGGCCACGATCGTGGCCGTGCCCGCGCCGAGGATCCGGCGCGTGCGAGTCGAAAGCATGTGAATCCCCCGTGTTGGAGTGGTGAGGCTCCGCACCCTAGGGATTGTTGAACAGTCGTCAACCCGGTTGATCCGTGGCCAATTCGCCCAGGACGGGATCGAACGGCCTGGTCATCGGGGTGAAGGTTATGAAGACGTGATCGACGGCGGCCGGCGGGATCACGGCATTGTCGACACATGGACCGGCCTGCGGGCGATGGAGCGGCCTGCCGGCGGAGGGCCGGCGCACGAACGGAGGGGAGACCGCGGTGGCGGTCTCCCCTCCGTTCGGCGGACGGGCCGGTTCAGCCGGTGCCGGTGGCGAGTTCGACGTCCTCGGTCTCCTCGGGGGACAGGTCGGCGGGCGGGACGGGACGGGCCGGGGGCTTGGGGCGGCGGCCGAACAGCTCGGCGGGGGTGGGCATCCGGTGCGGACGGGGCGGGGTCTTCGCGGCGGCGGGCTGCTCCGGGCGGGACTCGGTGCTGCTCATGGTGGTCCGTCCTCCTACGGGGGTGGGGTGACTGTGCGGCGGTGCGGCGGGGCTCGGTACGGCCACCAGGTGGCGGGGCTGCCCGGTGTGGAGGGCGAGCCGTTCGCGGACGGCGGCCTCGGCCAGCGCGTGGCAGCGTCCGGCCAGCCGGGAGCGGCGGGCCCGCTCGCCCTGGCCGCAGGGCTGCCGGCTCAGCCCGCGCAGCGCGGTGAGGTCCTCGGGCCCGGGCAGGTACCCGTCGGACACCGCGTCCTCCAGCCGTTCCAGGTAGCCGGGGGCGCTGCCGGGCAGGGCGGAGCGGTAGCGTCCGAGGTCGGCGAGCAGGAAGGCGCGCAGTCGGCCGCCCTCCTGGACGGCCTCGTCGATCGCCTCGGTCAGGCGCAGGGCGTCCTGGACGTCCTCCGCCCAGAGTTCGGCGCCCGGCCCGGCGAGGGCCGGCCGGTCGGGCCGGAGGTGGACGGGGACGGCGGGGTGCAGGGCTTGGGCGAGGGCTCGGCGCAACACGCGGACTTCGTCGGCGCTGAAGGCCATACCGCCGCGCGATCCGTGTGGCGTAGGCATGGGCTGACACTACGTGAGGAATATCCGATTTGTCGGTAACGTCGCGCCGAACCACCCATGTTCGGCCTGGTGAAAAAACCTTTCGCCGCCACCTGTAACGCCATCCGGGGGCCAGCTGGTCATCCAGGTGTCAGGGGAGAACGAGCGAGGGGGCCGGGCAGGATGCAACCGGACGGTCAGGGGAAGGCGTCCCGGGGCGGGCGGCGGGACGAGGACTTCCAGGCCTTCGCGGCCGCCCGCGCCAGACCGCTCTACCGGTCGGCCTGCCTGCTCGCCGGCGGGGACACCCACCTCGCCGAGGACCTGGTGCAGGAGGCGTTCGGGCGGATCTACGTCCAGTGGCACCGCACCTTCCCGTTCGGGGCCAAGCGCCGGATCGACAACCCGGCCGGGTACGCGCACACCGTGCTGGTGCGGGTCTTCCTCTCGCACCGCGGCCGCCGCTCCAGCGGCGAGCGGCCGGTCGACGCGGTGCCGGACGGCGAGGCCCCGCAGGGCGACCCGGAACTGCGGCTGGCCCTGGTGGACGCGCTCGGCCGGCTCGCGCCGCGCGACCGCGCGGTGCTGGTCCTGCGCTACTGGGAGGACCGCAGCGTCGAGGAGACCGCGGCGATCCTCCAGCTCACCCCGGGGGCCGTCCGGACCCAGTCCTTCCGGGCGCTCGGCCGGATCCGCACGTTGCTCGGCGGCGGCCTCGACGAGCTGGCCGAGCGCTGAGCCGGCCGGCACGGCACGGCGATGTCTCCGCACGGCGACGTCTCCGCACTACTCACGTCAACTCGATTGGTAGAGAGGTTGGTTCAGCATGTCCGCTGAGCACGACGGGCCCGACGAGCGGTTCGAGCAGTCCTTCACCGAGGCCCTCGGCCGGGCGGGCGGGTCCTACGACGCCGAGGCCACCCGGCTGGTCGACACCGGCTGGTCGTACGGGCGCCGGCTGCGCCGCAGGCGGCGGATCGGCACCGTGGCGGGCGTCGCCGCGCTGGCCCTGGTCGGGGTGGGCGCGGCCGGGATCGGCAGCCTGCTGCCCGGGCCCGGCCCCGTGCCGAGCGGCCCGGCGTCCGCCGGCCCGGCCTCCTCCGGTGCGGCGGTGGGCCCGCCGGTCTCCGGCCCGGAGTTCCAGCGGATGCTCACCGAACTGCTCCCGCCGGGGACGGTGGAGGTGGGCGAGGCGCGGGGGACCGAGAGCGACACCCCGCAGCTGCGGCTGGTGCTGGACGACGGGAACGGCCCGGTCCAGTACCTGTTCTGGATCATGCGCAACGGCGTCGAGCCCGGCTGCCTGGGCCCGCTTCCGGGCGACGCCTGCAGCGAGACCGACCTCCCGGGCGGCGAGCACCTGACCCTCTACCAGGCGGGGACGCGCCCCGGTGAGCCGGCCGGCTCCAAGACCTGGTCCGCCACGTTGACCGGGACCGGCTACGAGCTGATGCTCCAGGAGTGGAACCGCAAGCCGCTGGATCAGGGCACGCCGATCACCCGTACCGACCCGCCGCTGACGCCGGACGGGCTCGCCGCGGTGGTGAAGGACCCGCGCTGGAAGAAGGTCGTGGCGGCCATCCCGAAGGACCCGCGGGCGGGCAAACCGCTCCCGACCCCGCAGCCGGGCACGACTCTGCTCACCGTCCCGACGCCCGCGCCGACCGGCCTGACCACCCTGCTGCCCTCCGACGCGGTGGCGGGGGCCGCGTCGGCCCTGCCGGGCCTCCCGACCCCCGGCCGCTGAGCGCCGCTCAGCTCGCGGGGCGGTTGCGCTCGTACACCAGGCGCAGGCCGATCAGGGTCAGCCAGGGCTCGTGCACGTCGATGGTGGCGGCCTCGCCGAGGACCAGGGAGGCGAGACCGCCGGTGGCGATCACCTGGACGTCGTCCGGGTCCTTGGAGAGCTCCCGGGCCATCCGCTCGACCAGGCCGTCGACCTGCCCGGCGAAGCCGTAGAGGATGCCGGACTGCATGCCCTCGACGGTGTTCTTGCCGATCACGTTGCGCGGGCGGGCCAGCTCGATCTTGCGCAGCTGGGCGCCGCGGACGCCGAGCGCCTCGACCGAGATCTCGATGCCGGGGGCGATCGCGCCGCCGACGTAGTCGCCGCGCGCGTTGACGGCGTCGAAGGTGGTCGCGGTGCCGAAGTCGACCACGATGCACGGGCCGCCGTACAGGTGGTTGGCGGCCAGCGCGTTGACGATCCGGTCGGCGCCGACCTCCTTGGGGTTGTCCATCAGGACGTGCACCCCGGTCTTCACGCCGGGCTCCACGATCACCGCGGGGACGTCGCCGTAGTAGCGGCGGGTCACCTCGCGGAGCTCGTGGAGCACGGCGGGGACGGACGAGCAGATCGCCAGGCCCTCCACCGCGGCCTCCTTGACCGCGGTGTGGTTGCCCATCAACCCCTGCAGCAGCACCGCCAGTTCATCCGCCGTGCGGCGCGGATCGGTGGAGATCCGCCAGTGTTCCACCACTTCCTCGCCGTCGAACAGGCCGAGCGTGGTCTGGGTGTTGCCGACGTCGATGGTGAGGAGCATGGGCCGCTTTCTGCGAGTCGGGACGGGGCCGAGCGGGTCCGGACGGTCAGGCGCGCAGGTCCAGGCCGATGTCCAGGATCGGCGAGGAGTGGGTGAGCGCGCCCACGGCCAGGTAGTCGACACCAGTCTGGGCGACCTCGCGCGCGCTGGCCAGGGTCAGTCCGCCGGAGGCTTCCAGCTTCGCCCGGCCGGCCACCAGCGCGACGGCCTCCTTCAGCTGCCCGACGGTGAAGTTGTCCAGCAGGATCAGGTCGGCCCCGGCCTCCAGCACCGGCGTGATCTGCTCCAGGGTGTCCACCTCGACCTCGACCGGCAGCTCCGGGTACGCGGCCCGGACGGCCCGGAAGGCCTCGGCCACGCCGCCGGCCGCGACCACGTGGTTGTCCTTCACCAGTGCGGCGTCCGAGAGCGCCATCCGGTGGTTGGCGCCGCCGCCGCAGCGCACCGCGAACTTCTCCAGCGCGCGCAGGCCCGGAGTGGTCTTGCGGGTGTCCCGGACCACCGCGCCGGTGCCCTCCAGGGCGTCCGCCCAGGCGCGGGTCGCGGTGGCGATGCCCGACAGGTGGCAGAGCAGGTTGAGCGCGCTGCGCTCGGCGGTCAGCAGGTCGCGGGTGCGCGAGCGCACCGAGAGCAGCACCTGGCCGGCCTCGACCCGGTCGCCGTCCTCGACGTGCCGCTCGACCTCGAACTCCTCCTCGCAGACCAGCGAGACGACCGCCTCGGCGACCCGCAGACCGGCCACCACGCCGGCCTGGCGGGCGGTGAAGTCGGCGGTGGCGACGGCGTCGGCGGGCACGGTCGCCACCGAGGTGACGTCCTCGCCGCCGGCCAGGTCCTCGGCCAGCGCCAGGGTGGCGATGTCCTCGACCTCGACCGGGTCCAGCCCGGCCTGCTCCAGCAGCTCGGCCAGCTGCGGGTCGAGACCGGTCTCGTAGCCCTCGCCGTCGCCACAGGCGCAGCCGTCGCCGCAGCCGCCCTGGTCGGCCAGGGGGAGTTCCTCGTGGGAGTGGGTCATGGTTCTACTGCTCCTCAGGGGTGCTGACGGGACCGCCGGTGGCGGCGAGGGTGGTGATCAGGTGGCGCCGCCAGTGGGCGTCGTCGCGCTCGGGGAAGTCCTCGCGCCAGTGGCAGCCGCGGGTCTCCTCGCGCTGCGCGGCGGCCGCGACCAGGGCGGTGGCGACCAGCAGCAGGTTCGCGGCCTCCCAGGTCTCCACCCGGGGGTCGGCCGGCTTCTCCTCGGCGACGTGGGCGTAGGCCTGTTCGGCGAGGAGTGCGAGCCCGGCGGCGGTGTCGGCCATCGACGCGGCGGAGCGCAGGATGCCCGCGCCGCGCGACATCAGCCGCTGGATCTCGGCGCGCGCCTCGGACGGGGGCAGCGGGACGGGCTGCGCGGCGCGCGCGGCGGCGACGTCCACCACGCGCTCGGGCAACTCGCCGGACCGGTCGCGGCCGGCCAGATCGGCGGCGATCCGCTCGGCGAAGACCAGGCCCTCCAGCAGCGAGTTGGACGCCAGCCGGTTGGCGCCGTGCACGCCGGTGCAGGCGACCTCGCCGCACGCGTACAGGCCGGGAACGGTGGTGCGGCCGTGCCGGTCGGTGCGGACGCCGCCGGAGGCGAAGTGCGCGGCCGGGGCGATCGGGATCGGCTCGGTGACCGGGTCGATGCCGTTGGCGCGGCAGAAGGCGAGGATGGTCGGGAAGCGCTGCTCCCACATCTCGGCGCCGAAGTGCCGCCCGTCCAGGAACATGTGCTGGGCGCCCTGCTCCTGCATGCGCCGGGTGATCGCCTTGGCGACGATGTCGCGCGGGGCCAGCTCGGCCAGCTCGTGCTGTCCGACCATGAAGCGGACGCCGTCCGCGTCCACCAGGTGGGCGCCCTCGCCGCGGACCGCCTCGGAGACCAGCGGCTGCTGGCCCTCGGCCTCCGGACCGAGCCAGAGCACGGTGGGGTGGAACTGGACGAACTCCAGGTCGGTGACGGCGGCGCCGGCCCGCAGGGCCAGTGCCACGCCGTCGCCGGTGGAGACCGCCGGGTTGGTGGTGGCGGAGAAGACCTGGCCCATGCCGCCGGTGGCGAGCACCACCGCGCGGGCCCGGACGGCGCCGACGCCGTCGCGCTGGCCCTCGCCCATCACGTGCAGGGTCAGTCCGGCGGCGTGGCCCGCCGCGTCGGTCAGCAGGTCGAGGACGAGCGCGTGCTCGATCAGCTCGATGTCCGGGTCGGTGCGGACGGCGGCGACCAGGGCGCGCGATATCTCGGCGCCGGTCGCGTCCCCGCCCGCGTGGACGATCCGGCGGCGGTGGTGGCCGCCCTCGCGGGTCAGCAGGATCTCGCCGTCCTGGCCCCGGTCGAACAGGGCGCCGGTGGCGATCAGCCGGCGGACGGCGTCCGGGCCCTCGGTGACCAGGGTGCGGACGGCCTCCTCGTCACAGACGCCGGCGCCGGCCACCAGGGTGTCGTCCAGGTGCTGTTCGGGGGTGTCCCCCTCGCCCAGGGCGGCCGCGACGCCGCCCTGGGCCCAGCGGGTGGAGCCCTCGTCCAGCACGGCCTTGGTGACCACCATGGCCCGCAGGCCGGCCTTGCGGACGTTGAGCGCGACGGTGAGGCCGGCGACCCCGGAACCGACCACGACGACGTCGGTGGTGGCGGTCCAGCCGGGGGCCGGGGCGGTGAGGCGGTGCGTGGACATCGGTGGGTGGCTCCTTCAGCGCGAGGCGGCGTCGGCCGCGCCGTTGCCGCCACGGTACGCCGCGTCGCCGCGCAGCAGTCCGGTGCCCTCCTGGGCCTCGGCCGGGTCCCCGCCCAGGCCGGTGATCCGGTTCCGCTCGTCCACGAAGACGACCTTCGGCTCGTAGCCCTTGGCCTCGGCCGTGTCCATCTGCCCGTAGGCGATGAGGATGACCAGGTCGCCCGGGTGGACCAGACGGGCGGCGGCGCCGTTGATGCCGATCACGCCGGAGCCGCGCGGGCCGGCGATGGTGTACGTCTCCAGCCGGGCGCCGTTGTTGATGTCGACGATGTGGACCAGCTCGCCGGGGAGCAGGTCGGCGGCGTCGAGCAGGTCCTCGTCCACCGTGACGGATCCCACGTAGTGCAGGTCGGCCTGGGTCACGGTGGCCCGGTGGATCTTGGACTTGAGCATGGTGCGGAGCATTGCGGGTCACGCCTCCTGTGAGTGCATGCCGGAAGGGGGGTGGTGCCGGTGGTTCAGCGGTTCAGCGGACGATTCCGTGCTCGACGGTCGTCCGCCTAGCGGCAGATGACGTGGACGTTGTCGATCAGGCGGGTCGCGCCCACCTTCGCGGCGACGGCCAGCACCGCCTCGCCCTGGAAGTCGTCCGCCGCCTCCGAGAAGTCGTGCGGGTCGATCAGGGCGAGGTAGTCCAGGGTGATGCCCTCGGCGCCGTCCAGGGCGGCCGAGGCGGCCTCGCGGACGGCCTTCGGGCCCTGCGCGGCGGCGTCCCGGCCGGCGAACAGGGCCTTGGACAGGGCGAGCGCCTGCGCGCGCTCCTGCTCCGAGAGGTAGCGGTTGCGCGAGGACCGCGCCAGGCCGTCCTCCTCGCGGACGGTCGGCACGCCGACGATCTCCACGTCGAAGTCCAGGTCGGCGACCATCCGCCGGATGATCGCCAGCTGCTGGGCGTCCTTCTCGCCGAAGAAGGCGAAGTCCGGGTCGGTGATGTGCAGCAGCTTGGCGACCACGGTCAGCACGCCGTCGAAGTGGCCGGGCCGGGTGGCGCCCTCGTAGCGCTCGCCCATCGGGCCGGCCGCCATGCGCACCTGCGGCTCGCCGTTCGGGTAGACCTCCTCGACGGACGGCGCGAAGACCACGTCGGCGCCGTTCTCCTCGGCCAGCCGCACGTCCTCGTCGAGGCTGCGCGGGTAGCGCTCCAGGTCCTCGCCGGCGCCGAACTGCAGCGGGTTGACGAAGACCGTCACCGCGACCCGGCCGTCCCGGCCGACCTGCTTGCGGGCGGCCCGGATCAGCGCGGCGTGGCCCTCGTGCAGCGCGCCCATGGTCATCACGACGGCGTTGTCCACCGGCTGCTCGTCCGGCCAGAACGCGGCCTCGAATTCGTCCACGGTGCGGGTCACGACGGCCCGGTGGACCTTGGGCGTCCGCTGGGGCTTGTTCGACTGCTTACCGCGTGCCATCTAGCGCTTCTCCTCGTTCAGTACGTCCAGCAGCGCCGCCGCCGACGTTTCGTCGATCGTCCCGTTGGCGAGCGCCCGCTGCGCGGTGGCGCGGGCCATCGCACGGTAGGCCGCCGGGATGTCCGGGGACACCGTACTGAGCTGCGCCAGGTGGCGCCGCACGGTGCCCGAGTCGCCCCGGGCGACCGGGCCGGTGAGGGCCGCGTCGCCGGAGCGCAGGCTGTTGTCCAGGGCGGCGCCGAGCAGCGGGCCGAGCATCCGGCCGGGCTCGGCGACACCGGCCGTGCGCAGCAGGTCCATCGCCTGCGCGACCAGGGTGACCAGGTGGTTCGCACCGTGGGCGAGGGCGGTGTGGTAGAGCGGGCGGACCTCCTCGGGCACCCACTCGGGCTCGCCGCCCATCTCCACCACCAGCGCCTCGGCGACCGGCCGCAGCTCCTCGGGGGCGGTCACCCCGAACGGGCAGCCGGCCAGCCGGGCCAGGTCCACCGAGGTGCCGCTGAAGGTCATCGCCGGGTGCAGGGCCAGCGGCAGCGCCCCGGCCCGGGTGGCGGGCTCCAGGACGGCGACGCCGTGCGCGCCGGAGGTGTGCACGAGCAGCTGTCCGGGGCGGACCGCGCCGGTGGCGGCCAGCCCGGTCACCAGGTCGGCCAGCGCGTCGTCCGGCACGGTCAGCAGCACCAGGTCGGCGGCGGCCAGCACCTGCGGCGGGGTGACGATCCGCACGCCCGGCAGCAGCGCCTCGGCGCGGCGGCGGGAGGTGGCGGACACCCCGGAGGCGGCGACCACGGTGTGCCCGGCGAGCTGCAGCGCCGCGCCCAGCGCGGGCCCGACCCGGCCGGTGCCGACCACGCCGACGGCCAGCCGGGCCGGGCGGTTGCCGGGGTCGCCGGGAGCACCGAAGACCTGGTCGCCGAGACCGTCGGCGAGCGGGGCGAACTCGCCGGAGTCGGCGAAGCCGGACGGATTCACGTCCACCCTTGTCCTGCCTTGTCCTGAATGACCGTTCCAGTCCACTCGACGGGTACCGGACGTACCGCCCCAGTCTACGGGCGCGCCCGAACGCCGGAGCGGATACGCCTCGGCGGCTCAGTCGGTGGCCCCGGCCCGGATCAGCCCGGCCTCGTACGCCAGCACCACGGCCTGGACCCGGTCGCGCAGGCCCAGCTTGGCCAGGATCCGGCCGACATGGGTCTTCACGGTCGCCTCGGAGAGCACCAGCCGGGCTGCGATCTCGCCGTTCGACAGCCCCTGGGCGACCAGCAGGAACACCTCCCGCTCGCGCTCGGTCAGCGGGCCGAGGACGTCCGAGCCGGGCGCGCTCTGCGGAGTGGGCAGCACCTCGGCGAAGCGGTCGATCATCCGGCGGGTGGTGGTCGGGGCGACCACCGCGTCCCCGCCGTGCACGGCGCGGATCGCGGCCACCAGCTCGGTCGGCGGGACGTCCTTGAGCAGGAAGCCGCTGGCGCCGGCCTTGAGCGCGGCGAAGGCGTACTCGTCCAGGTCGAAGGTGGTGAGGATGAGCACGTGCGGGGCGTTCGGCAGCGGGCTGCCGTCCTCGGCCAGGCAGATCCGGCGGGTCGCCTGCACGCCGTCCAGCCGCGGCATGCGGACGTCCATCAGGATCACGTCCACCTCGGTGCGCCGCAGCTGCTCCAGGGCCTGCGCGCCGTCGCCCGCCTCGGCGGCGATCTCGATGTCGCCCTGCGACTGGAGGATCATCCGGAAGCCGGTGCGCAGCAGTTCCTGGTCGTCGACGAGCATCACGCGGATGGTCAAGGTGGGACTCCTTGGGGGGATGGACGGCGGACGGGGGATGAGGACCGGACGGGGGCTGGGGGCTGGGGGGCGGGGCTGGACGGAGGGGCTAGTGGGCCGTCCTGAGCGGCAGGACGGCGCGGATCCGGAAGCCTCCGCCGGGGCGGGGGCCCACGTCGAGGCTGCCGCTGACCATGCCGACGCGCTCGCGCATGCCGATCAGGCCGTGGCCGAGACCGTCCACGCCGCCGGCGACCAGTTGCTCGTGGGTGCTGCCGCGCCCGTCGTCCTCCACCAGGACGGCCAGCTCGCGCTCGCCGAAGTCGACCGCGACCCGGGCGTGGACATCGGGGCCGCCGTGCTTGCGGACGTTGGTGAGCGCCTCCTGGACGATCCGGTAGACGGTCAGCTCGACGCCGCGCGGCAGCTCGCGCGGCTGCCCGGAGGTGGCGTAGTCCACGTCGAGTCCGGCCGTGCGGACCTGCTCCAGCAGCTCCGGCAGCTCCTCGACGCCCGGCTGCGGCACGTACTCCTCGGCCTTGGTGTCGGAGGTGCGCAGCACGCCCAGCAGACGGCGCATCTCGACCAGCGCCTGGCGGCCGGTGGAGGCGATCGTGCCGAGCGCCTCCTTCGCCTGCTGCGGGGAGTTGTCCAGGACGTACGCGGCGCCGTCGGCCTGGACGATCATCACCGAGACGTTGTGCGCGACCACGTCGTGCAGTTCGCGGGCGATCCGGGCCCGCTCGGCGGCGACCGCCACCTTGGACTGGGCGTCCCGCTCGCGCTCCAGCCGGGCGGCGCGGTCCTCCAGCTCGGTCAGGTAGGCGCGGCGCACCCTGGTCAGCCTGCCCCAGGCCCAGCAGAGGATGAACGGTGTGCTCATCAGCAGCGTGATCAGCGCCGCCTCGCCGAAGGTGTACGGGCGGGTGTGCGCGTCGCCCGCCCGGTCGAAGACCGTCTTCACCGGCTTCATCTGCCAGAACACCAGCGGCCCGGCGGCCAGGCCGGCCACCAGGGCCAGCCGGGAGGTCCACTTCTGGCCGAAGGCGGCGCCGGTGTAGGCGAAGACCAGGTAGGCGATCGAGGAGCCGCCCGGCGACACGTTCGCGACCACCTGGCCGACACCGATGCCCGCGGCGGCGGCCACCGTGAAGTCGGGGTAGCGCCGCCGGAAGACCATCAGCAGCGGCAGCAGCACCGCGACCAGGATCGAGGCGTCGAAGCGCCAGCCCTCGTCGAGGGAGGCGTCGTTCGGCAGCAGGCCGAAGAACAGCACAATCGACGCCCAGGCGGCGTCGACCACCATGGGGTGACGGCGGAGCCAGGCGTTGAGTCGATGCACGTGTCCAGCGTAGGCAGTCGCCCGGTGTGCCCAGGTCCGCCGGTAGGGCGATCCGTCCTACTCCGTAGGTCGGAGAAGCACCTGATCCGATGGGGAGGGGCGGTCCGGCGCCGGGTAGCGTCCCACCCCATGACTTGGATGCGGTGGGCGCCCGCCATGGAACAGGCCCTGTACGACCCCGGGCGGGGCTTCTACCGCAGGCCGGAGGGCCCCGCCGGGCACTTCCGCACCTCCGTGCACGCCTCGCCGAGGTTCGCCCGTGCGGTGGCCCGGCTGCTGCTGGAGGTTGACACGGCCCTCGGTCGTCCGGAGGAGCTGGCCCTGGTCGACCTGGGGGCCGGGCGGGGCGAACTGCTCACCGGCGTCCTGGCCGAGCTGCCCGCGCAGGTGCTGGCGCGGCTGCGCCCGTACGGCGTGGAGATCGCCGACCGCCCGGCCGGACTGCCGTCCACAGTCCTGTGGACGGACGAGCCGCCGCGCGGGGTGACCGGGCTGCTGTTCGCCAACGAGTGGCTGGACAACGTCCCGCTGGACGCCGGCGAGGTCGACGAGGACGGGGTGCTGCGCTACGTCGAGGTGGACACCGCGACCGGGGAGCAGCGGCTCGGCGAGCCGGTGTCGGAGGCCGACGCGGCCTGGGCCGCCCGCTGGTGGCCGGTCGCGGAGCCCGGCGAGGTGGTGGAGTTCGGCGGCCCCCGGGACGCCGCCTGGGCCCGGGCCGTGGCCGGGCTGGAGCGCGGCCTGGCCGTCGCCGTCGACTACGGGCACACCGCCGGGCGGCGGCCGCCGTTCGGGACGTACGCCGGCTTCCGCGACGGCCGGGAGGTGGCCCCGGTGCCGGACGGCTCCTGCGACGTCACCGCGCACGTCGCGCTGGACGCCGTCGCCGCGCCCGCTCTCCACAGCCTGTGGACAACCCAGCGGGAGGCCCTGCGCGCGCTCGGCGTGAGCGGCGGGCGCCCGGCGCTCGCGCTGGCCACCAGCGACCCGGCCGGCTACCTGCGGGCGCTGAGCGGGGCGGGGGAGGGGGCCGAACTGACCGACCCGGGCGGGCTGGGCGGGTTCGGGTGGCTGGTACAGGCCGTCCGGATGTCGGAACCTGAGAGCCTGGCGCCCCTGCCGGGATGGCAGACTCTGGGGGCATGAGGGAGACCACGGTCGGCATCGGGGCGGGAGCCGAGAACTTCACCGGCGCGGCGGGCACCACCGACATGGTGCTCAACATCGGCCCGCAGCACCCGGCCACCCACGGCGTGCTGCGGCTTCGGATGCTGCTCGACGGCGAGCGCATCGTGAGCGCCGAGCCGGTGATCGGCTACATGCACCGGGGCGCCGAGAAGCTGTTCGAGGCCCGGGACTACCGGCAGATCATCATGCTGGCCAACCGGCACGACTGGCTCTCCGCCTTCTCCAACGAACTCGGCGTCGTCATGGCCGTCGAGCGGATGCTCGGCATGGAGGTCCCCGAGCGGGCGGTGTGGATCCGCACCCTGCTCGCCGAACTCAACCGGGTGCTCAACCACCTGATGTTCCTCGGCTCGTACCCGCTGGAACTCGGCGGGATCACCCCGGTCTTCCACGCCTTCAACGGCCGCGAGGACCTCCAGCACGTGCTGGAGGAGGCCTCCGGCGGCCGGATGCACTACATGTTCAACCGGGTCGGCGGCCTCAAGGAGGACCTGCCGGCCGGCTGGCTCGGCCGGGTCCGCGCCGCAATTGCCACCGTGCGCTCGCAGCTGCCGGTCTTCGAGGACCTCGTCCTCGGCAACGAGATCTTCCGCGCCCGCACCGCCGGCGTCGGCATCCTCACCCGGGCACAGGCCGAGGCCTACGGCGTCAGCGGCCCGATCGCCCGGGCCAGCGGCCTCGACCTCGACCTGCGCCGCGACGAGCCGTACCTCGCGTACGGCTCCGAGGAACTGCGACAGGTGCTCACCGTGGTCACCCGCGAGGAGGGCGACTGCCTGGCCCGCTTCGAGTGCCTGCTGGAGCAGACCCTCAACTCGCTGGACCTCGCCGACGCCTGCCTCGACAAGCTCGCCACGCTGCCGCCCGGCCCGGTCAACCAGCGGCTGCCCAAGGTGCTCAAGGCGCCCGAGGGCAGCACCTACGCGTGGACCGAGAACCCGCTCGGGATCAACGGCTACTACCTGGTCTCGCGCGGCGACAAGACGCCGTGGCGGCTCAAGCTGCGCTCGGCGTCCTTCAACAACGTCCAGGTGCTGACCGAACTGCTGCCGGGGACGCTGGTCGCGGACATGGTGGCGATCCTGGGGTCGATGTTCTTCGTGGTCGGCGACATCGACAAGTAGGGCGGTGCCGGTGGGCGGGGCGGTGCCGGGCGGTGGCCGGTGCCGGGGGGTGGCCCGGTGCCGACCGGTGGGGCCGGTCAGTCCTTCGCCGGTCGGTCCTTCTTGGACTTCCTGACCGGGTCCGCCGGGTGCGGGGCCACCCTGCGGTCGCCCTTGGTGGCGATCCGCTCCTCGCACAGCCGGGCCAGCACCTCGTACCCCTTCCGTCCCATCAGCTCGGTGAGCTCGGGGCGGTAGCTGACGTACACCGCCTCCGCGCCCTGGTGAGCCGCCGGGGCACCGGTGCACCACCAGTGCAGGTCGTGGCCGCCAGGGCCCCAGCCGCGGCGGTCGTACTCGCCGATCGTGACCTGGAGGTAGCGGCTGTCGTCGGGGCGGTCGATCCAGTCGTAGGTGCGGCGGACCGGCAGCTGCCAGCAGACGTCCGGCTTGGTCTCCAGCGGCTCGCGGCCCTCCTTGAGCGCGAGCGCGTGCAGCGCGCAGCCGGCCCCGCCCGCGAAGTCCGGGCTGTTCACGAAGATGCAGGCGCCGTCGACCCGGCGGGTCTGGCGGTCGCCGTCCTCGTCCAGCATGGTGATGCCGCCGTCGGACGTGATCCGGCCCTCGGCGTCGGTGCCCTCGGCGAAGTTCTCCCACAGCTCGGGGGTCAGCCGGGCCGCGTGCCCCAGGACGCGCTTCTCGTCGTCCTCGTCCGAGTAGTGCGCGCCGAGCGTGCAGCAGCCGTCCGACTCGCCGCGGCCCTCGCGGATGCCGTGGCAGCCCTGGCCGAAGACGCAGGACCAGCGGGAGGTCAGCCAGGTGAGGTCGCAGCGGAAGACCTGCTCCTCGTCGGCGGGGTCGGCGAACTCGACCCAGGCGCGGGGGAAGTCGAGCGGGACCTCGTCGCGCGGGATCTCGCGCCGCAGGGTCGGCATCGCGAGATCGACGGGGGCGGGGGCGGCCTCGGGCTTCGCCTTGGACTTCTTCTTGGACGTTTCTGCTGGTGCCACCCGGCAAGGGTAGAGCTTTCGGCGGCGGGAGCGCGGTGGCGGGACCGGTGACGGGGGCCCGAAGCGGGGCCGGAGCGGGGCCGGAGCGGGCCCGAAGCGGGGCCGAAACGAGGTCGAGGCGGGGCCGGAGCGGCGGGACCGAGCGGCGTGAAGGCGGGGTGAAGAGCTCCGGCGGGCCCTGCGGGCGGGGCCGGAGGCGGGCCTACGATGGCGGCCGGTCCGCCACGGGCCGCTACCGGGCCGTCACCGGCCCGTGACGGGGAGGTACGGGGATGGCAGGCGGCAGCACCGGGGCGTCCGGCCGCGCGGGCGGGGAGTTCGTCCTCAAGCCGTGGGAACTGCACGGCGAGGGGCGGGAGTTCGAGAAGCTCGGCGGCGAGCTGGCGAAAGCCGTCACCGCCCTGGAGCAGGGCCTCGCCGCGCTCGGCGCGCCCTGGGGGACGGACCGGCCGGGCAGCGGCTTCGCCGCCGTGTACGGGCAGGCGCGCGGTGAACTCGTGGGCGGGCTGAGCGGATTGGCCGAGAGGGTGACCGGGGTCGGGGCCGGGCTGCACACCATGGCCGCGCGGACGGCCGACGCGGACAGCTCGGCGGCGAGCGGGTTCGGGGCTACGGCGGTGCCGGGGGCGGCAGGTGCGGCGGTGCCGGGGGCGGCGGCAGGTGCGGCGGTTCCAAGGGGGCCGGGGGCCTCGCCGGTGGTGCCCGCGGTGTACTCCACGGCGCCGGGGGCAACCCCGGGGGCGGCTCCCGCCGTCCCCAAGGACATGTCGGTCTGACGGACCCGGCTCGAAGGGGGAAGCGCGTGTCCCGGAAACTGCCCGAGGAACTGGTCCCGGTGCTGGCCCGGACCGGCCAGCAGTGGCCGCAGGCCGACGAGGAGGGCCTGCGCAGGGCCGCCGGGGTCTGGCGCGAGTTCGGCAAGGAGGCCGACCGGCTCACCCGCCGCTGCGGCGAGTCCGTCCGGCGGGTCACCGCCGACAACTCCGGCCACGCGGTCGAGGCCTTCGGCACGTACTGGCAGAGCTTCAGCGCCGGCGGCAAGGGCCACCTGGACGACGCGCACAGCGCGGTCGGGCTGGTCGCCGGGGCCTTCGACACCGCCGCGCGCGCCGTGGACACCTGCAAGGCCGAGATCGTCGCGACCCTGCAGCAGCTCGCCGCCGACCTCCGGCACGCCGAGGAGCAGGCGGCCAAGGCCAAGCAGACGGCCGCCGAGGTCGCCGAGGTCGCCGCGGCGGCAGGCGATGACCCGGCGCGGAGCGGGGTGGTCGGCGGACTGGAGAAGGCCGTCGGCGGCTTCGCGTCCAAGCTGAGGAACACCGCCACCGAGCAGGTCGCGGCGGGCGTGGCGGCCGTCGCCGTCGAGGCCGCCGGGCTGAAGATCGGCGGACTGCTCGCCGAACTCGGCCGCGCCATGAAGGACGCCCTGTCCGGCGTGCTCAAGGAACCGGCCGCCGTCGCCCTGCTGAAGCTCGGCCCCGCGCAGGGGACGGGGATCACCGCCGCCTCGTACCGCGGCGGCGCGTTCGACCCGCTCGCCGCCGGGCTGCCCGCCGCCCTCGGCGAACCGGGCGTGCTCGGCGCGGACGGCTCCGGACTGGTCCTGCTCGCCGGGAAGGACGGCAAGCCGCTGGTCGGCGTGCCCGGGCTGACGGTCAAGGTGGACGAGCACGGCACGCCCGTCCTCGGCCAGGACGGGCAGCCGGTCATCCTCCGCGCCGACGGCACACCGGTGGCCGACGCCACCGGGCTGCTGGTCGTCCCCGGGCCGGACGGCAAGCCGGTGGTCGGGGTGGCGGACCTCGCCGTCCGGCTCGACGAGCACGGGCAGCCGGTGCTCACCGACGAGAACGGCAAGGCGGTCCGCGGGGTGCCGCTCGCCGGGCTGACGCCGGGGGCGGACGGGCCGGGGGGACCGGGTGGGCCGGACGGGCCGGGTGGGCCAGGGGGTGACAAGCCCGGCGGGCCGTCGGATCCGAGGACGCCGGGCGTGGTGACGGTGGCCTCGGCCGCGGTGGCGGAGCCGGGGGCGGTCGTCGGTGGGCCGGACGTGGCGGTCGCGGCGAACGTGACGGCCGGGGCGTCCGCGGGGGCGCCTGCGGGCGGGGCCGGGGGCGGGTACGCCGCCGCCGGGGGCCCGCCGGGGCAGCATCGGGCGACGGGGAGCGGGGGCGGTGACTGGTCGCCGTCGGCGCTGTCGGCGCCGTCCGCGGTCGCGCCGGTCCGGCAGGGCGGCGGGCCGGCGGTCCGGGTGGACGGGGACTACCCGCTCCAGGCGCCCGCGGCCCCCGCGCACGGCGGTGGTGGTGGCGGTGCGGGTGGTGGTGGCGGAGGTGGGCCGGTGACCGTACGGACGGACTCGGTGAGTGCGCCGACCGCGCCCGTCACCGCGCCGTCCGCCGGTGGCCCCGCGTCCGGCCCGGTGTACAGCCCGGCGTACGGCTCGGCGCCGGACGCTCCGCCGCCGGTCCGGCCGGTCGCAGTGCCCGGCCAGTTCGGGACTCCGGTGTACGGCGGGTACCAGCCGGCCGGACAGGCCGGGCCCGTCGGCACCGTCGGGCCCGGGCCGCTGGCGGGCGCCGCCGGCGGGCCCGTGAACGTGGCGGCGCCGTTCGGCAGCGGTGTCGGGGCGGGCGGCGGGTCGGCCGTCGGTGGGCCGGCCGTCGGCGGGCCGCAGCCCGGCGCGCCGGTGGCCCGGACCCCGGCCGGTGCGGCACCGCACCCGGTCGTCGGACCGCCGCCGGTCCACGCCGCGCCGCCGGCCCCGGCCGCACCACCGATCGTAGGGACCACCCCGGTGGTCGGCCGGCCCGAAACCCACCCGGTGGAGGCCCGGAGGCGGGAGAACGCGGCGGGACTCGCCGACCAGACCCTCGCCTGGGGCGCGGTCCCGGTCGCGACCGCCCACGCGATGGCCCTCCAACTCGCCCTGCGCGCACGGCGCGGAGCCCGGCCGGACGACCCGGCGGTCCGGCCGCGCAGCATCGCCGACAGCCGTCCGTACGGCCTGCCGGGCGGGCTCGCGCCGGTCGACCCGCAGCACCAGGCCGAACTCGAACGCCGCGCGCCCCGGGACGGGGACGGCCTGCCCGTCCGTCACCCCGACCCGGCGGCCGGCGGCTGGGCGGAGGCCGTCAACGACGGCGGCTACCGCGAACCGGGCCGGGCCAACAACAGCCTGGAGATCGCCCTCTCGGCGGTCGAGTGCTCCACCGGCCGCCCGACCTGCGCGGCCCCGCGCATCCCCACCGACGGCGACGCCGGCGAACGCGGCGGCCGGGACCGCGCCGAACGCGAACTCGGCACCCCCTTCCGGGACCTGGGCGACGGCGGCCGGGCCTTCGACCGCCTCGCCGACGACCTCCGCCGCGCCGGCCACGGCTCCCAGGCGCTACTCCTCACCCTCGACGCCTACGGCCGCCCGCACGCCTGGAACGCCGTCAACCACCAGGACACCGTCACCTACCTCGACCACCAGCTCGCCCGCCGGGCCCCCACCCCCCTCCACCCCGCCACCCACGGCCTCTGGGCCATCGCCCTCACCCCCGAAGGCCGCCCCCTCACCCCCACCCCCTGAGTGCGCAGGAAGTCGACCAGGCCGACTTCCTGCGCAGCCTGCCATGCTGCCCCTCGGCAGTGGAACACGAGGTTGTGGGAGGGACAGCCCGCGGGGGAAGTCGATCCCGCCGACTTCCTGCGCGGCGGCCCGCGGTGGTGTTCCTGAGCGGTGGAACGCGCGGAAGTGGGAGGAGCCCGCGCGAGAAGTCGACCTCGCCGACTTCTCGCGCGGTTGGCCAGGTGCCCTTGCGGAAAGTGGGAGCCGCGTGGGAAGTCGGCTGGTCCGTTTCTACTTGCCCGCGCGGTGGAGTGTGGGGGCGGCAGGCCATGGTGGGGTTCGTGAGGGGTTGCGCAGGAAGTCGACCAGGCCGACTTCCTGCGTGGCCCGCCACGCTGCCCCTCAGCGGTGGAATGCGCGGTTGCGGAGGGGTCCGCGTGGGAAGTCGATCCTGCCGACTTCCTGTGCGGCGGCCCGCGGTGGTTTTTCTGGGCGGTGGCGCGCGGGGCAGTGGAAGGGGCCTGCACGAGAAGTCGGCCCGGCCGACTTTCTGTGTGCATTCGGGGCGGCTGAGTTCGGGTTCGGCAGAAATATGTAGACCGACCGACATATTCACCAGAGTGATGCGCGGGAAGTCGGCTGGGTCGACTTTTCGCGTTCGCGTGCTGGGGTGTGGGGGAGTCGCTGGGTCCCGGGCAGTTCGCCAGGGTGGCCCTGGAGGGGGAGGGGGTGCGTGAGAAGTCGGCCGGGCCGACTTCTCACGCGGATCCGGTCCGGGGGGCTTGGGTCTGCGCGTGAATATGTAGACCGGACGTCATATTCATTCTTCCGGGTCCGGCTGCGGGGCGGCAGGGGATGTGGGCGCCCGCGTGGGAAGTCGGCGGGGCCGACTTCTCGTGCATGAGGCATGAGGGCGTGCGCCTCCGGTGCTTGGTGCGGGCATGGGGCGCGGGCGTAGGGTCGCGGGTCGGGCCGGGATGGGCGGCGGGGAGTGGACGGGACGGGGGTGGCCGGGTGATTTCGCGGGCGCAGGCGGTGGAGGCGGGGCACCGGTGGGTCAACGGGGATCTGCCGCAGGGTGCCGGGGCGGTGCGGCGGGTGTGCACCCACGAGTTCGAGCTCGGCTGGGTGGTGTGGGCGGAGCCCGCACGGGTGGTGGTCGACCCGCGGACGGGGGAGCGGCGGGCGCCCGAGGAGGTGGGGGCGGCCTGTGCCGTGGTGGACCGGGAGAGCGGACGGTTCACGGTGTGGCCCTCGGTGCCGGTGGACGAAGTGGTCGGGCTGTACCGGGACTTCGTGGGCGCCGGCGGCTACGATCCGACCCTCCCGCCGGTGACCGGCCGGGGTGCCCGGGCCGAGCTGACCTACCGGGACGACACGGGTGAGGAACGGTCGCTGGCCCTGCGCTCCGCGGCGGGCCTGCCGCACCCGGCGCTGCGCGGCTGGTGGTGGCTGCGCGAGCAGGGTGTGGCGGCCGAGGACGTGCTCGCCGTCCGGACCGACCTGCGGATGAGCGCCCTGCCCGGCGGCTACTGGTCGTACGCGCTGACCGCCGAACTGCCCCGTGCCCGGATCGACTTCGAGCTCCCGTACGGCCCGCGCTTCGACCACCGGGCCGCCGCCGTACGGGCGCTGCCCGCGTCGCCGGACGGTCCGGCCCGCAACCGGGTGCCCTTCCCCCGCGCACCGGGCAGGGCGCACCAGGCGGGCGAGGCGGCCGACGAGTCCGACACCGCGCTCGCCGCCCGGCTCGCGGAGCGGTTCGGTCCGGCGGGCGTCCAGCGCTTCGAGCCGGCGGACGTCGCCCGCGCCGAACTGCCCGGGGACGCGGCCGCGCTGCTGCTGGCGGTGGGCGTCCCGGTGGCCGTGCCCGGGTTCTTCGCGCTGCACCACCCGGGCACGGAGGCGATCGCCGACGGCACCCGCCAGGGCACCGTCCTGCCCCAGCTCGCCGCGCAGCTGGCCGAGTCCGGGCGTGGCACCAGGGCGGCCGAGCGGGAGCGCCTGGCGCTCGCCGGGCAGTTGGTGCTGGGGACGGACGGCTGGGCGCTGCTGGCCCTCGGCCCGGTGGACGGCGCCGTCCGGGCGGTGGACCCGGACTACGCGACCGTCCGTCACTGCAATGCGAGCCTGCGCGCCTTCGTCCGCTGCCTGGAGGTGTTCGCCGGCTGGTGGCCCGCTCTGCGCGGGCTCGACCCGGTGGCCGCGGGCGGGGCGGTGGACGCCCTGCAACGCGCGCTGGCGGAGGTGGACGGCACGGTGTTCGCCGACCCGGAGAACTGGTGGGCCGTCATCGTGGAGCAGCTGTGGGACGGCCTGTTGTGACGGTCGGCCGTCACAACGGGCTGCGCCCGTGCTGTCACCGTCGCCCACCCACACCGTCGTCGCCGTCGCCCACCCTGCCGTCACCCCGCCCGCCCGCGCGGCCACTGAGGGCCCGGGCGGTCCGGGTGGTCCGGGCGCGGACGACCCGGGGCGGCCGGATCGCCGTCGGCCCCGCCGTCCGGTCCCGGACCAGCGCGAATACCGTCGCACCCCCTCTCACCAGGGTCCGCATCGCGTAGCGTGGAGAGTTATGCGACTCGGTGTGCTCGACGTAGGTTCCAACACGGTCCACTTCCTCGTGGTGGACGCCCATCCGGGCGCTGCCCCGCTGCCGGCCTACTCGCACAAGGCCGAGCTGCGCCTGGCCGAGCTCCTGGACGCGGACGGTTCGATCAGCGCGGCCGGCGTCGAGCGGCTGGTCGGCCATGTCGCGTCCTCGCTGCGGGTCGCCGAGGACAAGGGCGTCGTCGACATCCTCCCGTTCGCCACCTCCGCCGTGCGCGAGGCGGCGAACGGCGAGGAGGTGCTGCGCCGGGTGGCCGCCGAGACCGGCGTCGAGCTGCGCGTGCTCTCCGGACAGGACGAGGCCCGGCTCACCTTCCTGGCCGTCCGCCGCTGGTTCGGCTGGTCCTCGGGCCGGCTGCTCAACCTGGACATCGGTGGCGGCTCGCTGGAGATCGCCTGCGGCCTGGACGAGCAGCCGGACGTCGCCTGCTCGCTGCCGCTGGGCGCCGGCCGGCTGACCGCCCGCTGGCTGCCGGGCGACGTCGCCGACCCGGAGGTGCTGCGCGAGCTGAGACGACACATCCGGGCCGAGCTGGCCGCCGTGGTCGGCGAGATCAACCGTCTCGGCCCGCCGCGGCACGCGGTCGCCACCTCCAAGACCTTCAAGCAGCTGGCCCGGATGACGGGCGCCGCCCCCGCCGACGCGGGCCCGTACACCGACCGCCGGCTCACCCGCAGCGGGCTGGCCTCCTGGCTGCCCCGGCTGTCCGCGATGACCGTCGCCGAGCGCGCCCGGATCCCCGGCGTCTCCGAGGGCCGGGCCAAGCAACTGCTGGCCGGGGCGCTGGTCGCCGACGCCGCGATGGACCTGTTCGGCCTGCAGGAGCTGGACGTCTGTCCATGGGCGCTGCGCGAGGGCATCATCCTGCGCCGCCTGGACGCCATGGACAGCCCGGCCGACCGCCGCCGCCCGGCGCTCACCCCGTAGGCCGGTCGCGCCTGGGCACCGGCCGACCGCCGACCGACCGCGCCCGGGCGACGCGCCGGGTCAACGTGCCGATGGTCACTGCGCCGGTCATCCCGCCCCGTTCGCGGCGTGATCCGCTTACGCTGTCTCCCGTGGTGCAACCAGCGGGCGAGGACGGAACGCAGGAGGGCCGCACTCCCGGGAGCGGGCAGTCGCGGCCGGACGGTCCGCGCCGCCGGCTCGGCAAGGCGGTCACGGGCGCCACCGCCGCCCAGGCCGCCAAGCAGGCCGCGAAGGCCGTCAAGGCCGCCCAGCGCACCGCGAGGACGGCAGCGGCGAAGACCGCGAAGCCGACCGCGGCGGGTCCGGCGAAGACGGCGAACACAGCGAACACAGCGAACACAGCGGACACGGCGGACACGGCGAAGACAGCCACCGCACGGAAGCGCACCGCACGGAAGCCCGCCACCGGGAGGAGCACCCCGAACAGAGCCGCCGCGAAGCCCGTCCCGAAGGAGACCCGCACCGCCCGGGCCGCCGGCGCCGCCAAGGCCGCCGTCCAGTCCGTCCGCTCGGTCAAGGCCGCCAAGCGCGACGCCGCCCGCCCGCCGCTGCTGCGCACCACCGACCGGCTGGTGCTGCCGCGGCACCCGGCCCTGCACATCCCCGACACCAAGGTGGTGCTGTCCACCGCCTCGGTGTATCCGGCGAGCACCGCCGTGGCCTTCGAGCTGGCCGCCAAGCTCGGCTACGACGGGGTCGAGGTGATGGTCTGGAACGACCCGGTCAGCCAGGACATCGACGCCCTGCGCCGGCTCTCCGACGCCCACCGGCTGCCCATCCTGGCCGTGCACGCGCCGTGCCTGTTGATCACCCAGCGGGTGTGGACCACCGACCCGTGGACCAAGCTGGTCCGGGCCCGGGCGGCGGCCGAGAAGCTGGGCGCGAGCGCGGTGGTCGTCCACCCGCCGTTCCGCTGGCAGCGCCAGTACGCCAAGGAGTTCGTCGAGGGCATCAACCGGATGGCGGGCGAGACGGACGTCCGCTTCGCCGTCGAGAACATGTACCCGTGGCGCTACCGCGACCGCGAGATGCTCGCGTACGCGCCCGGCTGGGACGTCACCGACGAGGACTACCGGCACTTCACGATCGACCTCTCGCACGCCGCCACCTCCCGGATCGACACCTTCGCGATGGTCGAGCGGATGGGCGACCGGCTCGCCCACGTCCACCTGGCCGACGGCAGCGGTTCCGGCAAGGACGAGCACCTGATCCCCGGCCGCGGCAAGCAGCCCTGCGCCGAGCTGCTGGAGCACCTCGCCCGCACCGGTTTCGACGGCCACGTGGTGCTGGAGGTCAACACCCGGCGCTCGGCCTCCCCCGCCGAACGCGAGGCCGATCTGGCCGAGGCCCTCGCTTTTACCCGCTTGCACCTGGCCACCCCCTCGCGCGTACGCTGAGCCGTCCGGCCGGATCGGGCGCGAACCGCCCTGTCGAGGGGGAGAAGTGACGAACGATCAGAACGCCGGCGAGGCCGGCGGCTTCAGTGAGGTCCGCAACTTCCGCGAGCTGGCCGGGAGCTTCGGCGCGGTGGCCGCCGCGTACGACCGCGGCCGCCCCGGCTACCCGGAGGGGCTCTTCGACGAGCTGGAGCGGCTCTGGGGCCGCAGGCTCAAGGGCGCCCGGGTTCTGGACGTCGGCGCCGGCACCGGCATCGCCACCCGTCTGCTGGCCGCCCGCGGCGCGGACGTTGTCGCGGTCGAGCCCTCCGCCGGGATGGCCGCGCAGTTCCAGGCCGTCTCGCCGGACCTGCCGCTGGTCCGCGGCGTCGGCGACGACCTGCCGTTCCACGACGGTTCCGCCGACCTGGTCACCTACGCCCAGGCCTTCCACTGGACGCACCCCGAGAAGTCCGTCCCCGAGGTGCTGCGGGTGCTGCGGCCGGGCGGCGCCGTCGCGGCCTGGTGGAACGTCTTCGACGAGAGCGTCCCGTGGGTGCGCGCCCGGGACGAGCGGCTGTGGGCGGCGCTGTCGGGCCGGTACCACGGCTACCGCCGGATCGCCGAGCTGACGGCGCCCTTCGCCGCCGCCGGGCTGGAGGTCTCCCGTGCCGAGCTGCGCTGGCAGCGGCAGGTGCCGGTCGAGCAGGTGGTCGACAACCTCACCTCGCGCTCCTACTTCGCCTCGCTGGCCCCTGAGCGGCGCGAACCGCTGCTCGCCGCCGAGCGCGCGGCGCTGCTGGCCGAGTTCCCGGACGGGCAGGTGGTCGAGCCGTACGTCCTGGACCTCACCGTGGCCGTCAGGCGGGACTGACCGGGGAGGCCCGCCGCCTGCCCGCATCGCGGACGGAGCGTCCGCCGGCCGGACGGCGGGCGTAGGCTCGGTACCCACAGCGGCCCCCGGACCCTCCCAGCAGCGGGGTGCCCGCGAGAGCCCCGAAGGAGTGGAGCACAGTGCCCGAGCTGAGGTCCCGTACGGTCACCCACGGTCGCAACATGGCAGGCGCCCGGGCGCTTCTCCGGGCGGCCGGCGTAGCCCGCGAGGACTTCGGCAAGCCGATCATCGCGGTCGCCAACTCCTTCACCGAGTTCGTGCCCGGGCACACCCACCTCCAGCCGGTCGGCCGGATCGTCTCCGAGGCGATCAAGCGGGCGGGCGGCATCCCGCGCGAGTTCAACACGATCGCCGTGGACGACGGCATCGCGATGGGCCACGGCGGCATGCTCTACTCGCTGCCCTCGCGGGACCTGATCGCCGACTCGGTCGAGTACATGGTGAACGCGCACTGCGCCGACGCTCTGATCTGCATCTCGAACTGCGACAAGATCACCCCGGGCATGCTGATGGCCGCGCTGCGCCTGAACATCCCGACCGTGTTCGTCTCCGGCGGCCCGATGGAGGCCGGCAAGGCCACCCTGGTCGACGGCACCGTGCGCAAGCTCGACCTGGTCGACGCGATCTCCCAGGCGGTCAACGAGAACGTCTCCGACGAGGACATCGCGATCATCGAGGAGAACGCCTGTCCCACCTGCGGTTCGTGCTCCGGCATGTTCACCGCCAACTCGATGAACTGCCTGACCGAGGCGATCGGCCTCTCGCTGCCGGGCAACGGTTCGGTGCTCGCCACCCACACCGCCCGCCGTGCCCTCTACGAGGACGCCGGCCGGACCGTCGTCGAGATCACCAACCGCCACTACGGCCAGGACGACGCCTCGGTGCTGCCCCGGGCGATCGCCACCCGCGCCGCCTTCGAGAACGCCATGGCCCTGGACATCGCCATGGGCGGCTCGACCAACACCATCCTGCACCTGCTCGCCGCCGCCCAGGAGGCCGAGCTGGACTTCGACCAGCGGGCCATCGACGCGATCTCCCGCAAGGTGCCCTGCCTGTCCAAGGTCGCGCCGAACGGCTCGTACTACATGGAGGACGTGCACCGGGCCGGCGGCATCCCGGCCATCCTCGGCGAGCTGTACCGGGGCGGGCTGCTCAACGAGGACGTCCACACCGTGCACGCCGACTCGCTCGCCGAGTGGCTCAAGACCTGGGACGTGCGCGGCGGTTCGCCCTCCGCGGAGGCCGTCGAGCTGTGGCACGCCGCGCCCGGCTGCGTCCGCTCCGCCGAGGCCTTCTCGCAGTCCGAGCGCTGGGAGTCGCTGGACACCGACTCCGCCAAGGGCTGCATCCGCAGCGTCGAGCACGCCTACTCGGTCGAGGGCGGCCTGGCCGTGCTGTACGGCAACCTCGCCGAGGACGGCTGCATCGTGAAGACCGCCGGCGTGGACGAGTCGATCTGGACCTTCAGCGGCCCGGCCGTCGTGGTCGAGTCCCAGGAGGACGCGGTCGAGGCGATCCTCGCCAAGCGGGTCAAGGAGGGCGACGTCGTCGTCATCCGCTACGAGGGCCCCAAGGGCGGCCCGGGCATGCAGGAGATGCTCTACCCGACCTCCTTCCTCAAGGGCCGGGGTCTGGGCAAGGCCTGCGCGCTGGTCACCGACGGCCGCTTCTCCGGCGGCACCTCGGGCCTGTCCATCGGCCACGCCTCTCCGGAGGCGGCGTCCGGCGGCACCATCGCGCTGGTCGAGGACGGCGACACCATCTCCATCGACATCCCCGGCCGCCGGATCTCCCTGGAGGTCCCGGAGGAGGTCCTGGCGGAGCGCCGCCGGGCCCTGGAGGCCGCGGGCGGCTACCGGCCGAAGAACCGCGACCGGCAGGTCAGCCAGGCCCTGCGTGCCTACGCCGCGATGGCCACCTCCGCCGACAAGGGCGCCGTCCGCGACGTGTCCAAGCTCGGCTGACCCGGCCGGGCCCGCACGGAACGGCACCGGGCCCGTACGGAACGGCACCGGGCCCGTACGGAACGCGGCAGGGCCCGCACGGAACGAGGAGGAGCCGTCCCACCGGCCGGGACGGCTCCTCCGCCGTGTGCGGCGGTCGGGTGATAATCGACGGCGTGAGCGAGCAGCCCCCCACCCCCGCCCCCACTCCCGTCGGCGCCCCCGAGCCGGAGCCGATCCGCTGGTTCGGCACCAGCTGGCTGAACCGGGACAACGGCTACTGGCCGCGCCGGGTCGCCGTGTCGATCGGCGCCCTGGTCGCGGCGGCCGCCGTGGTGCTGCTGCTGCGCTTCGGCATCGAGGGCATCGCCCTCTCCGACAACGGCACGTTCCTCAACGGGCTGCTGACCGCCGCCATCGCGGTCTGCTCGATGATGGCCGTGCGGCGCACCTGGAAGGTGCTCACCGAGGGCAAGGACCAGCTGACCGGCTGGATGGCCGAGGAGAAGTCGCTCGGCGCGGTCTGGCTGATCGGCGGGGCCGGATCGCTGCTCGCCTACTTCGCCCGCAGCCTGGTCGAGGCCCCCGGCGAGGCGGTCCGGCGGGCCGCCTACGAGCGGGCCGTCGCCCAGTACGAGAAGCGCCAGGCGGGCCGCAGCCGCCGGCCCGACGCCAAGGCGCCGGGCCGGGCCAAGCGCAAGCGCTGACGCCTCCCGATCAGACCCTAGGTCCGGCTGACGCTGCCGCACTGGTCGGCCGGGGTGATGTCCTTGCTCCGGTCGTACGGGTCGGTGGTCGGGCCGCTCGGTGCCGGGTCGTGGCTGGTGAACTGCTGGAACTGCGGGTGCAGGAAGCCGTCGTAGACGTCGCAGGCGCTGTTGCCCGCGTCCCACTGGGTCTTGGCGAACACCAGCTTCTTCGCGTCGACCTTGTAGTGCTTCGGGTCGTAGAAGCGGACGTCGTCGACCTTGCGCACGATGGTGCGGGTCGTCCAGGTGTCGCCGTTGTCGGTGGCGGCGGTCCGGGTGACCAGCCCGACCGGCTTGGCGGTGCCGCCGGGCGCGGTGTCCGGGGTGCGGCGGCGGGACGAGGCCAGCTTCTCCGCGTCCGGGCCCGGCTGCAGCGGGTAGACGAAGGTGAAGTCGGTGTGCACCAGCACGCCGCCGTCACCGTCCTCCTCGAAGCTGATCCGGCCCTGGACCTTGACGGTGGTGCCCACCAGGGCGGCCTCGCGCGGGTCGAAACGGGTGAACCAGCTGGTCGGGTCGGTCTCCTTGGCGGGGTGGTCGAGGGCGGCGACGGCGTTGGCCCGCTCCTGGCGGTCGAGCATCGCCAGGGCGGCGTCCGGACGGGCCCCCGCGATCACCCGGGGGTCGAGGTTGGAGGCCGTCAGGTAGTCCTTGACCGACTGGAGCTGGGCGGCGACCTCGTCGGCCGAGAAGACGCCGACGGCCTTGGCCTCGGGCAGCACGAAGGCCTCCGGGCCGTTCGGCCAGCCCTCGGCGGGGGAGCCCTTCCAGGGGTGGTCCACGGTCGGCTGGTCGTCGGGGGTGGCCGGCGGTGCCGAGGTCGGCCTGGCGGTCTCCGGGGCGACGGTGGGCACCGGGCCGGCGGAGGAGCTCTTCCAGACGTGGTCCGAGAACCATGTGCGCAGCCCGTCGACGTTCAGGACGGAGAGCACCACCGCGATGGTCAGCACCACGAGCACCGGTGTGCGCCAGCCGCGCCGGCGCGGGCGGCGGGGGTTGCCCCACGGGTCGAGCGCGGCGGGCTTCGGCTTGCGCCCGAACCGGCCCTTGGACGCGGACGGGCCGTCGTTGACCGAGCGGCGGCCGCCCGGGTCGACCGGCGGGGTGTGCTTCCACCGGGCGGACAGCATGCGGGTGCGCCCGCTCTGCTCCTTGACGGTGGCCCCGCGGACGAATTCCTCGTCCAGGACGAGGTCGGCGAACGGGTCCTTCCCGCCCGCCTCGCGGCCCGTCTCGGGGCGCGGTTGCGGATCTTCGGCTGTCGGCATCGCGCCAGTATGCCGACAGGGTGTGACGATCCGTTGATCGGGGGCACACTTCGTGGTGAACGCGTGTGCGTGATCCGTGGGAGCGGTGTCGTTTGTCCGGAAACGGGCAGGTCGCGGGTGGCCGTCAGCCCTTGCCGCGGGCCTGCTTGACCGACCCGACCACCCCGGCGATCGCCAGCAGGAGGCCGGCCGGCAGCAGCGAGAGGAAGAAGGCGCCGAACAGGCCCTCGTCGCCGAGGAACAGCTGGGCCAGCGTGTTCAGCGCCAGCAGGCCGCCGGCGGCCGGGAGCGCGGACTGCCACGGGTGCTCGTTCGCCCAGCGGCGCAGTCGCCGGTCGGTGGTGTCGCGCCGCAGTTGGCCGCCGACGGTGCCGACCAGGAAGAAGAAGAACAGGCCCCAGCCGGCCGGTGAGGCCAGCATGCTCAGCGACCAGTTCCCGGAGATCGCCTCGATCCCCAGGGCCGTCGCCCCCACCACCGCACCGACCCCCGCGGCGGTCCGCCACGGGCCCACGGTCGCCGAGGCGACGGCGAGTTGCCGGTTCTCACGTCGGGACATTTCGTCGTGTGCCATGACTCCACGGTGCGCTCCCCGGAGCCGGGAGGCCATAGGGGAAACCCCGGAGTTCTCTCCCTAGGGGCAAGGGTCGTTCGGGTCCGTGGCGACCACGGGTCGGACGGTCCCCGCGTGTGCCGGTGGGCGGTGCGAGGATGGCCGCAGTACCGAGGCAAGGAGCGGACGATGGGCAGCAGCGCAGCACGCGGACAGAAGATCGCCTTCCTGGGCACCGGCAAGATCGGGGAGGCCCTGCTCTCCGGTCTGCTGCGGGCGGGCAAGGATCCGGCCGATGTCCTGGTGACCGCCCGCCGCCCGGAGCGGGCGGCCGAACTCGCGGCCCGCTACGGCGTGGTGGCCGTCTCCAATGCCGAGGCCGCCAAGCTCGCCGACACCCTGATCCTGGCGGTCAAGCCGCAGGACATGGGCGCCCTGCTGGAGGAGCTGGCCCCGCACGTCGGCGCGGACCGGCTGGTGATCTCGGCCGCGGCCGGCGTTCCCACCGCCTGGTTCGAGGAGCGGCTGGCGGCCGGCACCCCGGTGGTCCGGGTGATGCCCAACACCCCGGTCCTGGTGGACGAGGGGATGAGCGTCATCTCGGCCGGTTCGCACGCGGGGGAGGAGCACCTGGTGCGCGCCGAGGAGATCTTCAGCTCGGTCGGCAAGGCGCTGCGGCTGCCCGAGTCCCAGCAGGACGCGGCCACCGCGCTCTCCGGCTCCGGTCCGGCCTACTTCTACTTCCTGGTCGAGGCGATGACCGACGCCGGCATCCTGCTCGGGCTGCCCCGGCAGGTGGCGCACGACCTGATCGTGCAGTCCGCGATCGGCGCCTCGGTGATGCTGCGCGACTCCGGCGAGCACCCGGTGAAGCTGCGCGAGGCGGTCACCTCCCCGGCCGGCACCACCATCGCGGCGATCCGCGAGCTGGAGAACCACGGGGTGCGGGCCGCGCTGCTCGGCGCCCTGGAGGCGGCGCGGGACCGTTCCCGGGAGTTGGCCTCCGGCGGGAAATGACCGCTGCGCGACCCCTCCCGTAATCGCGGCGCACCCCCTACGCTCTCGCCAACATCGTCCTACCGGTCGGTAGCGAGGTCTGCGAGGTCCGTGTGGAGTCCGCCTGGAGGTCCGCTTGAGTGCCGCACCGTCCGCAGGGCCCGTCCCGTCCGCCACGGCGCCCGGTCTGCGCGTCGGGCGGGCGGCGCTCGCCGTCAGCTTCCTGCTCCAGGGCGTCACCTTCGCCCTGCTGGTCACCTGCATCCCGGAGATCCAGCACCGGTACGGGCTGAGCGACGGGCTGCTGCCGGTCTTCCTGGCCGCGGTGCCGGTTCTGGCCGGGGTCGGTTCGATCGTCTCCGAGCAGCTGGTGAAGCGCACCGGCGCACGGACCGTGCTGCGGGTGGTCCAGCCCGCCGTCTGCCTCAGCCTGGCGGCCGCCGGACTGGGTGGCACGCTGTGGCAACTCGCCCTGGCCCTCGGAGCGTTCGGGCTGCTGGTGGGCGCGCTGGACGCCAGTATGAACATGCTCGGGGTGGGGCTCCAGCACCGCTACGGCCGCTCGATCATGATCGGCTTCCATGCGGCGTTCAGCCTCGGCGGCATCCTCGGCGCGGCCCTGGCGGGCCTCGGCTCGCACTACGACCTCGGGCTGCCGGTGCTGTTCGGCACGGCCGCCGCGGTGATCGCCCCGCTCGCCCTGCTGACCGGCGGCCTGCTCGCCGGCCCGGCCGAACTCGGCGACGCCGTCCGGGAGGCCGCGGAGGCCGCCGCCCGGTCCGTCCCCTGGCGTCCGCTGCTGCCGCTCTGCCTGGCGATGGCCTTCGCGTACATCGCGGACGCCTCGGTCTCCAACTACAGCGTCAAGTACCTCACCGACGGGCTGGGCAGCCGGGAGGACCTCGCCAAGCTCTCCTACCTGGGCTACATGGTCGCGATGCTGCTCGGCCGGGCACTGGGCGACCGCGCGGTGCAGCGCTTCGGCGCCGTCCCGGTGGTCCGTGCCGGTGCCGCGCTGGCCGCGCTCGGCTTCGGGCTGGCCGCGGTCGCGCCCGACGCCTGGGCGGGCATCGCCGCCTTCACCGTGCTGGGCTTCGGCATCTGCGCGATCATCCCGCAGGTGTTCGCGGCCGGCGGACGGCTCTTCCCGGCCGACTCCGACGCCGCGGTGGCCCGGCTCAACCTCTTCAACTACGTGGGGTTCCTGCTGGGTTCGCCGCTGGTCGGGGCGATCGCGGACGCCGCCTCGTACCGCTGGGCGCTGCTCGCCCCGATGCTGCTGGTGCTCGCCGTGCTGCCGCTGGCCGACCGCTTCGCCCCGGCCCCCGCCCCGGAACCCGCCCGGGCCCCCGCCGTCGGGTGACGGCGGGGGCGGTCGACGGGACGTGGGGTCAGCTGATCACGGTCTGGAGCTCGGGCACTCCGTAGGTCCAGCCCTGGTCCTTGGCCGTGCCGTTGCCGACCTGGCCGAACTCGTAGTAGACGTACGGCGCCCAGTTCAGCGTGTACGGCGCGGTGCCCCACGCCGGGGTGTCGGTGATCTTGACGGTGAGCGTGACGCTCTTCGTCGCCCCGGGCGCGATCGGCGCGTTGAAGTGGAAGTTGGCGCTGTTCCCGTTGATCGCGCAGTCGGAGGTGTCACCGGTGCAGCTGAGCACGGTGAACGCTCCGGCCTGCGTGTTGGCCGGCCAGGTCGGCTGGACGGCCTCGTAGGCGAAGTAGATGGGACTGGTCTCACTGTTGGTGAGCGACAGCGTCAGGGTCAGCTGGTCTCCCGCCTTCGCCGTCGACTTGTCGACCGCGAACGTGGTGCCGCTGACCGCGGCGGAGGCCGGCTGGGCGGCGAAGAAGACGCCAAAACCCAGTATTGCAGCGAGAATTACCCCAAGGCGTTGCACGCTGAATGGCTTCATGGCGGAGAGGATATGGAGTCGCAAAGCGTTTGTCTGCACCGCCTCAACACCCGCCTCCACAGCTGCCCCACAACTTCCGTAGTTTCATTGCGCACCCCGGGCCCGGCGGCTCCCGCGAGTGCCGCCCCGGCGCGCCCTGACGGCGGTCCGGCCACCGCCACCCGCTACGGTGGAGGCCATGCCCGAAGCCGAGCGTGACACCCCCTGCGGCCTGCACCTCTTCTGGGACGAGGCTGTCACCGCCTACGACTTCGGCCCCGGCCACCCGATGGACCCGACCCGGCTGGCCCTCACCATGCGCCTGGTCGAGGCCCTCGGACTGAGCACCGGGCCCGGGGTGACCGTCCGCTCCGCGCCGCCCGCCGGCGAGTCCACCCTCCGGCTGGTGCACACCCGGGAGTACGTCGAGGCGGTCCGGAACGCCGCCGCTCATCCCGAGCGCTCCGACCCGCTGCACGGACTGGGCACCGACGACAACTGGTCCTTCCCGGCGATCCACTCGGCCTCGGCACTGATCGCCGGCCAGTCCGTGGCCGCCGCCGAGGCGGTCTGGCGCGGCGAGACCCCGCACGCCGTCAACTTCAGCGGCGGGCTGCACCACGCGATGCCCGGCAAGGCCTCCGGCTTCTGCGTCTACAACGACCCGGCGCTGGCCATCGCCCGGCTGCTCGAACTCGGCGCCGAGCGGGTCGCCTACGTCGACGTGGACGTCCACCACGGCGACGGCGTCCAGGCGGCCTTCTGGAACGACCCCCGGGTGCTCACCGTCTCGCTGCACGAGCACCCCGCCACGCTCTTCCCGCAGACCGGCTGGTCGATCGAGACCGGTGGCGAGGACGCCCCCGGCTCCGCCGCCAACCTGCCGCTGCCCGCGGGCACCGGCGACGCCGGCTGGCTGCGCGCCTTCCACGCCCTGGTGCCCGAACTGCTCGACGCGTTCCGGCCACAGGTCCTGGTCACCCAGCACGGCGCCGACACCCACCTGGAGGACCCGCTCGCCCACCTCGCCGTCACCGTGGACGCCCAGCGGCTGATCGCCGAGGCGCTGCACGACCTCGCCCACCAGTACGCCGGCGGTCGCTGGGTGGCCACCGGCGGGGGCGGCTACGCCGTGGTGGACGTCGTCCCGCGCACCTGGACCCACCTGGTCGCCACCGCCGCCGCCCGGCCCGTCGACCCGGCCACCGAGACCCCCGAGTCCTGGCGCGCCGAGGTCTACCGCCGCACCCGCCGCCCGGCCCCGCTGCGGATGACCGACGGCGCCCGCCCCGCCTGGCGCGACTTCGACTCGGGTTACGATCCGGCCGACCGGCTCGATCAGGCCATCCTCGCCACCCGGCGGGCGGTGTTCCCCCAGCACGGACTGCTGGCCTGAACCCGCCGCCCTGGTCAGGCCGTGCGTACGCCGGGCGGTGCCATCGGCCGATCGGCTACGTACTGCAACGGTCCTATCTCTCACCGTACGAGGACTGCACTTCCCCTCTTCCCACTGGTACCACCCATAACTACTCTGGGGATACACGTGTGCCGGTGGAGTCACCGGAGGGGAAGCCGGTGCCTTGCACACGGGTAAGGGTCGGGTGATGGTCATGAGTTCCGTCGAGCGCCCCCTTCAGGAAGTCGTCTTCCTGACCGTGGCGGAGGTCGCCGCGGTCATGCGGGTGTCCAAGATGACGGTGTACCGACTGGTGCACAGCGGAGAGCTGCCGGCCATCCGGGTCGGACGGTCCTTCCGGGTGCCCCAGCAGGCGGTGCACGAGTACCTCAAGGAGTCCTACGTGCGGCTCGAGAGCGCGTAGCGGCGGCGCGCGGGTGCGGGGTCCACACCGGTGGGCACCGCACCCGTTCGTCGGGGATTTCCCCCGAGTTTCCCGGTATCGGGGAGCACGATTACGGCCTTAGCACCATGGACGGTAGGCTAGGCCCTCACGTCAGTCGTATGGACTCCGTCTCTCACGGGCGAGAGTCTCAGTGAGCGAGGGTTGTTCCGTGGGCTCTGTCATCAAGAAGCGTCGCAAGCGTATGGCCAAGAAGAAGCACCGCAAGCTTCTGAAGAGGACCCGCGTTCAGCGTCGCAACAAGAAGTAAGCGCCCCCGGCCGCGCCTAGCGCGCCCAGCGCTTCCACCGCCCGCCCAGCCCCTCGTGGCCTGGGCGGGCGGTGTCATTTCACGGCCCGGCAGCGTGGCGCGGTACGGTGCACGCAGGCCGCTCGGGCCGGGGAACGGGGGCAGCACCGTGGGCGTGGTCGTACTCGTCACCGGCGTGGCGCGCCATCTCGGTGCCCGCTTCGTCGCCGAGGTCCGCCGCCGGCCGGGCGTGGACCTGGTGGTCGGCGTGGACGTGCAGCCGCCCCGACTGCCGCCCGAGGAGCCGGCCGGTCCGGCCGCCCCGTACCGCTTCCACCAGCTCGACCTGCGCCGCCCGGCGCTCTCCCGGGTGCTCGCCGAGCACCGGGTGGACACCGTGGTGCACCTCAGCGTCAGCGCCACCGGCCTGGGCTCCACCAACCGCTCCGCGGTGAAGGAGTCCAACGTGATCGGCACCATGCAACTGCTCGGCGCCTGCCAGAAGGCCCCCGGGGTGCGCCGGCTGGTGGTGAAGTCCACCACCGGCGTCTACGGATCCGCGCCCCGCGACCCGGCGGTGTTCAGCGAGCGGATGCAGCCCAAGGACCCGCCCGGCGGCGGCTTCGCCAAGGACGCGGCGGAGGTCGAGGGCTATGTGCGCGGCTTCGCCCGGCGCCGCCCGGACGTCGCGGTGACGGTGCTGCGCTTCGCCAACATCGTCGGCCCGGACGCGGACACCCCGCTCAGCGAGTACTTCGCGCTGCCCGTGCTGCCGACCGTGCTCGGCTACGACCCGCGGCTGCAGTTCGTGCATGAGGACGACGCCGTCGCGGTGCTCTGCCGGGCCGCCGACGAGCCCGCGCCGGGCACCGTCAACACCGGGACCTTCAACGTGGCGGGGGAGGGCGTCCTGCTGCTCTCCCAGTGCGCCCGCCGGCTGGGCCGGCCCACCCTGCCGCTGCTGCTGCCCGCGGTCAGCTGGATGGCCGTACTGGCCCGGCAGACCCGGCTGGTCGACGTCTCGCCCGAGCAGCTGCGGCTGCTCACCCACGGCCGGGTGGTGGACACCGCGCGGCTGCGCGACACCTTCGGCTACCGCCCGGCGTTCGGCACCCCGGAGGCCTTCGCCGACTTCGCCGCCGCGCAGGGGCCGGGGCTGCTGCCGCCCGAGCGGCTGGCCGCCGTCACCGACCGGCTGACGGCCCTGCTCGGCCCGGAAGGGGCCGCCCCCGCGGGGCCGGCCGCCGGACCGGACGCCGTACCGAACCGCCCCCGCCGACCGAGGAGCTGAACCCGCGATGAGTGCCGCAGCCGAGAACGCGTCGGGCGAGGCCAAGGTCATCCCGATCGAGTCCGCCCCCAGCTGGACCTCGCCCGAGGGGCCGAAACTGGCCGACCGGCTCGCCGAGGCCGTCGGCGGCGTGCTGTCCGGGCCGCTCGGCCCGGCCGCCACCGGGCTGTTCGGCAAGGGCTGGGAGGGCCGTGCCGCCGAGCGGCTGGCCTTCCTGCGCCGCCGGGTGACCGGCGACTACGAGGTGGACGAGTTCGGCTTCGACCGGGAGCTCACCGAGGAGGTGCTGCTCTCGCTGCTGCGCCCGCTGGCCGAGAAGTACTTCCGGATCGACGTCCAGGGCGTGGAGCACATCCCGGCCGAGGGCGGCGCGCTGATCGTCGCCAACCACTCCGGCACGATCCCGCTGGACGCCCTGATGACCCAGGTGGTCATCCACGACCACCACCCCGCCCGGCGGCACCTGCGGATGCTCGCCGCCGACCTGGTCTTCGTACTGCCCGGCGTCAACGAGCTGGCCCGCAAGGCCGGCCACACGCTGGCCTGCAACGAGGACGCCCAGGCCCTGCTGGAGCGCGGCGAGGTCGTCGGGGTCTGGCCGGAGGGCTTCAAGGGGATCGGCAAGCCGTTCTCCGAGCGCTACAAGCTCCAGCGGTTCGGCCGCGGCGGCTTCGTCGCCTCGGCTCTGCGGGCGCGGGTGCCGATCGTGCCCTGCTCGATCGTCGGGGCCGAGGAGACCTACCCGATGATCGGCAACGTGAAGACCCTGGCCCGGTTGCTGGGCCTGCCGTACGTGCCGGTCACCCCGACCTTCCCGTGGCTGGGCCCGCTCGGGGTGCTGCCGCTGCCGACCAAGTGGACGATCCGCTTCGGCGAGCCGATCGCCACCGACAGCTACCCGGCGGAGGCGGCGGACGACCCGATGCTGGTCTTCGACCTGGCCGACGAGGTGCGCGAGACCATCCAGCACACCCTCTACCAACTGCTGGTGCAGCGGCGTTCGGTGTTCTTCTGACGGTGCCTTTCCGACGGTGCTCCGCCGGCGGTGTCCTTCCGGCGGGGGTCGGGCCGAGGAGGCCCGGGTCCTTCCGCTGGGCCGGGGCTCCACGGAAGGACCCGGGTACGGCGGGGGCCCGGCGGATATCGCACTCCGCCGGGCCCCCACCGCCCTGCCGTCAGCCGCCCAGGATGCGCAGCCCGGGCAACAGGTCCGGGAGCAGCGGGGGCACCTCGACGCCCTGCGGCTGGGCCGCGTTCGGGGCGCCGGGCGTGGCCTGCTGCGGGGCCGCGTCGGCGCTCGGCGAGGGCTTGGTGCCGGTGAGGCCGCTGGTGAGGCCGCCGACCAGGCCGTTGACGGCGTCGGGGGCGCTGCTGGGCAGGGTGTCCGGCAGGACGCCGCCCTTGCCCCCGGTCCCGGAGGCGCCGGAGCCGGGGTTGGCCGGGGCGTGCTCGGGGGCGCCGGGGCGGTTGCCGGCGGAGCCCGGGGCCCGGTCGGCGCCGGCCGTGGTGCCGGATCCGGCCGCGGGGGAGCCGGCCGGGGAGCCGTCGGTGGAGTGGGAGGAGCCGTCGCCCGCTCCGGAGCCGGCTGCGCCACCGCTCTGAGCGGGGGGCAGGACCAGGCGCAGGGGCGCGACGTCCTCGCTTATGTCGTCGAAGAGGCGGTTCACCAGGTCGGCCTGCTGGGTGAGCTGGACGGGCAGCCGGCCCTGCAGCTCGCTCCAGCGGCCGTCCTCGTCGTGGGCGAAGCCGGCCAGCGCCCGCATCGGGTCGAGCGAGCCGTTGCTGCGGTAGACCGAGCGCAGCAGCTCGCGGCCCCTGAGGGCGTCGGCGTGCATGTCGTCCAGGGCGCGGCGGACCTGTTCGACGGTGGCCGGGCTGAGGCCGCCGGCCGGGCCGGTGCGGCCGACCAGGGTCTTGGCCTCGCCGAGTCGGGTGGCCGCGTTGTCGAGCAGCAGTTCGCCGCGCTCGGAGTCGGAACCGGCGAAGTCGAGCCGGAGTCCCTCCAGCCCGCGCTTGAGGCCGTACAGCGTGTCCCCGGGGAGGGCGTGGGCGCTGGCCGCGGCGGCGCCGGTCAGGCTGCCGACGGCGAGCCCGGCGACCAGCCCGCCGATCGCGAACCGGCGGCTCCAGCGGCCGCGCGGCGCCGTCCGGATCGCCCGGTGGCGGCGCTGCCGGGGCACCGGGGTGCCCGTCCCGCCGGCGAAGGCCTGCTCGAACGCGGCCATCAGCTGGGCGCGTTGGACCGTGCGGACCTCCCGGGCCAGCACCGGCCCGGGCAGCGCCCCCAGCGCGTCGGTCAGACCGACCAGTTCGGCCATCGCGACCGGACCGGCGCCGGTGGCGGCGGCGTTGTCCGATTCGGCGTTGGCCGCAGCGCGTTGCTCTGCCTGGTGGGCCTCCAGCGCCTCGGCGAAGGCCTTCGCCCGCCGGTGCTCCAGCACGTTTGCCGTCACGGGCCACACCTCCCTTCGTCGTTGTCGACACCCTGGCCTGCCGGACGGTTGCCCTGGCTGGCCAAAGCCACTCCATCGGGTGATAGGCCGCAATTCGACTTGACCGTACGCCTGGTGGGGGCTTGCACGTTGGCCAACGAGTGGTGCGGGCGGTCGGTTACGCACGGCTGATCATCGGACCGACCGTTCACCCTGACGTGTCGGCCGGGCGCGAACGGTGACGGACGGCCGTGCCGTATGGCACCGGGGTCGTCCTCGGCACGGTTCATCGCGCGTCGGGCGGGAGCAGCCGGGCCAGGGTGCGGACGGCGCGGTACTGGAGGGTCTTGATGGCGCCCTCGTTCTTGCCCATGATCCGGGCCGTCTCGGCCACCGAGAGCCCCTGCAGGAAGCGCAGGGTGACGCACTCCTGCTGCTGCGGGTTGAGCCGGCGCACGGCGTCCAGCAGGGCGGCGTTGGAGAGCGACTCCAGCACCGACTCCTCCGGGCTGCGCTCGCACTCGTTGGAGTCCAGCATCTCGCCGGTGGTGACCTCCAGCCGGAAGCGGCTGGACTTGAAGTGGTCGGCGACCAGGTTGCGGGCGATGGTGACCAGCCAGGCGCCGAAGTCCCGGCCCTGCCAGGTGAAGGTGCCGATCCGGCGCAGGGCGCGCAGGAAGGTCTCGCTGGTGAGGTCCTCTGCCGTGGCCCGGCTGCCGACCCGGTAGTAGATGTAGCGGTAGACGGTGTCCGCGTAGTGGTCGTAGAGCCGGCCGAAGGCCTCGCTCTCGCCGGCCTGGGCCCGCTCGACCAGCTCCATGATCGGGTTGTGCTCGGTCTCGTAGCCGGGGTTGGGCGCCGTCCGGGCGCGGCCCCGGCCGGTGCCGGTGCTGCCGGTGCGGCCGCGCGAGCCGGTGCCGGCCGAGCCGGCGGCGGTGGTGCGCAGTGCCGGGCCGGGCGGCTGGGGCTGGGGCTGGACGAACGATCCTCCAGCCGGCGCGAGTTGGGGCAGGACGGCGAACTGGCTGCGGAGCAGGGTGCGCAACAGGGTCAGGCCGGTGGAGATCTGCCGCTCGGCGGTCGGCCGACCGCGCAGGCCGGTGCGGGGGCGCAGGGGCGCGGACGACGGGCGGGAGGGTGCAGGCGCGTCGTTCCGGACGGGTGGGTACACGGGACTCCCAGAGGCAGAACTGTGGACGGATCACCTCCGCCTGCGCGGAGAGCACTCCCCGAAGCGTCCGTTCGAGCGGGACGCGTGGTGACGTGCATCCAGGAGAGAATAACGCTTTGTGCAATGACAGCTACACCGTGTGGTCGAAGTGGTCGTTTGGGATCCATTTGTTGTGCATATTCGGCTGACACTGACCGGAGCTGTCATCGTTCATCCGGCTCAACGTGATCGAACAGGCGCTCAGGGTGACCAATTCGGCGGCCTGGGGGGCGGTTTCCCAGCCTTGGGGCTCGGCAACCCCTGACTTTCCCGGCCTGGCGAACGATCAGAACCGGTCACCGGGCGACAGGTTCGTGCAGGTGACTCGGACCACCCTGTGGTGCAGGGGAGTTCGCCCGTAAGAGGGGCCAGGTCAGAGGCCTTGTTGACGCCTGCTCACCCGCCGGGGCGAGCCCGTCCGGACGGCGTCCCGACGACCCGCGGACGACCCGCCGGCGACCTCCCGACCGTCTTGGGGCGGCCCTCGGGCGCGCCCCCGGCGGCCTTCGGGAGCCCGCGCGGCCCCCGGCGCGGGAGGTTCAGGAGCGGCGCCTGCGCCGGTTCAGCGCCACCCCGGCCGCCGTCGCGCCGGCCAGCACCCCGAGCGCGGCCGCGGCCGGCAGCCCCACCCGGGCCGCCTTGCGCCCGGTCCGGAAGTCCCGCACCCGCCAGCCCTGGGTCCGGGCGTGGCGCCGCAGCGCGCCGTCCGGGTTCACCACGTACGGGTGGCCGACCAGCGAGAGCATCGGGATGTCGTTGGCCGAGTCGCTGTAGGCGGCGCAGCGGTCGAGGTCGAGGCGTTCGCGCCGGGCCAGCGCACGGACGGCGGCGGCCTTGGCCGGGCCGTGCAGCAGGTCGCCGACCAGCCGGCCGGTGTACAGGCCGTCCCGGGCCTCGGCGACGGTGCCCAGCGCGCCGGTCATGCCGAGCCGCCGGGCGATGATCCTGGCCACCTCCAGCGGGGCGGCGGTGACCAGCCAGACCCGCTGGCCGGCGTCCAGGTGCATCTGGACCAGGGCGCGGGTGCCGGGCCAGATCTTGTCCGCCACGACCTCCTCGAAGATCTCCTCGCAGATCGCCTCCAGGTCGGCGGTGGGCTTGCCGGCCACGATGCCGAGGGCGGACTGCTTGGCGTCGGAGATGTGGTCCGGGTCCTCGGTGCCGTGCAGCCGGAACCAGGCCTGCTGCCAGGCGAAGCGGGCGATGTCGCGGCGGGTGAGGAAGCCGCGGCGGTAGAGGCCGACGCCGAGGTAGAAGATCGCGGCGCCGCGCAGGATGGTGTTGTCGCAGTCGAAGAAGGCGGCGGCGCGGGGGTCGTCCGGGTCCGGGGTGTGGTTCTCGGTCGAGGCCTTGGGGGCCTTGGGGGTTTTGCCGGGCTTCGCCGCGGCCGGCGCGTCCGTTCCGGTACTGCCGTCCGTTCCGGTACTGCCGTCCGTTCCGGTACTGCCGTCCGTTCCGGTACTGCCGTCCGTTCCGGTGGTGTCGTCCGGCCCTGCGGTGCCGTCCGGCCCGGGCTCGGCCCGCAGCGCGGCCTCGGCCGCCTCGGCCGCGGCTTCGCCGGCCAGGGCGCTCCGCTCGCTGCTGGAACGCCTTGCCTGGGTGAGCCTTCTGAGCACGGCCATGTCACCGAGGATAGCCAGCCGGGCGCGCGGCGACCGTGACGGAGCCGTGCCCGCGAGGTGAACAGCTCCACCGGGTGCCGGGCGCCCCCGGGCGGGCGGGTGCCATGGCGGAGAATGGGGTGGTGAGCCCACTGCTGCGACGTAAGAACCCCGAACCCGCGGACCGGACCGTGACCCTGGTCGGCAAGCCGGGCTGCCACCTGTGCGACGAGGCCCGCGAGGTGATCCTCCGGGTGACGGGCGAGCTGGGGGCGTCCTTCGAGGAGCGGGACATCACCCAGGACGAGGAGCTGTACCGCCGCTACTGGGAGCAGATTCCGGTCACCCTGATCGACGGTCGCCAGCACGACTTCTGGCGGGTCGACGAGCGCCGTCTGCGCACTGCCCTCGGCGGCTGAGCGGGGCCTGACCGGGCGTTCGTCCGTGTACCGACCCCCCGCCGATCGGCGGGGGAGGTTCGCCGAATCGTTGCCAAAGACACGCCGTTCCGGCGTGGGGCGGGGCGGGTTGGTCGGCTTACGATCGAACGCGTTTGCGCCTGTGGGGGGCCGAGCACACGAGGAGTGCGCCATGCTTCCCGGTCCTGCCCCCGGGGTGTCCGGAGCCCCGGAGCCCCGGACGGTCCCCCGGGGCTTCGCCGTGGTGGACGTGGAGGCGACCGGCCGCAGCCCGTGGCGGCACCGGGTGGTCGAGGTGGCCGTGGTGCTGCTCGACGAGCGGCTGCGTCCCGAGGGCGAGTTCGCCACCCTGCTGGATCCGCTGGGCCCGGTCGGTCCGACCCATGTGCACCGGATACGCCAGTGCGACGTGGAGGGCGCCCCGCGCTTCCGGGAGATCGCCCCGCGGCTGCTGGAGCTGCTGGCCGGCCGGGTGCTGGTGGGTCACCACGTCAGCTGCGACCACGCCTTCCTGGATCGCGAGTTCGCCCGGATCGGGGTGCCGCTGCCGCCCGTGCCGCTGCTGTGCACGATGCTGCTGGCCCGCGCGCACCTGCCGCAGGCCCGCGGCCAGGGCCTGGCGGCCTGCGCGGAGGCGGCGGACCTCGGCTGGTATCCGGCGCACACCGCGCTGGGCGACGCCCGGGTGACCGCCGAGCTGCTGCGGCACTGCCTGGGTGCCCCGTCCTGCCCGCCGGGCGACTGGACCGGCCCGCTGCGCGAGGCTGCCGAGGTGCCCTGGCCCCGGCTGGGGCGGGCCCGTTCCCACTCGTCCGGCGCCGGCGTCCCGCTGCTGCGCAGGGAGGCCCCGTACGGCCCCTGGCTGCCCGGTTCGCGAGCCCCGGAGGTCGTGCTGACCCGGGCCGGTGCTATGCGGTCGATGGCGTGATGCGCATCACTGTGTAGGGACAAAACGGACACCATCTTTGTGCACACGTTCACAAACGCATAGCCTGGCTGCCAAAGCCCAGCTTCACCCACAGGAGCACCGTGGCAATCGGCCGATCACCACAGAGCAGTTCGCAGACGCCCGACCAGGGCGCCGCGCGCCGACCGTCGCGTGCCCGGGGCATCCCGGAGGCGACAGTCGCCCGCCTGCCCCTCTATCTGCGGGCCCTCACCGCGCTCTCCGAGCGCTCGGTGCCGACCGTCTCCTCCGAGGAGCTGGCCGCCGCGGCCGGCGTGAACTCGGCCAAGCTGCGCAAGGACTTCTCCTACCTCGGCTCCTACGGCACCCGCGGCGTCGGCTACGACGTCGAGTACCTCGTCTACCAGATCTCCCGCGAGCTCGGCCTGACCCAGGACTGGCCGGTCGTCATCGTCGGCATCGGGAACCTCGGCCACGCGCTCGCCAACTACGGCGGGTTCGCCTCCCGCGGCTTCCGGGTGGCCGCCCTGTTGGACGCCGACCCCAACGTGGTCGGTTCCACCGCGGCCGGACTGCCGGTGCGGCACATGGACGAGCTGGAGTCGATCGTCGAGAGCCAGCACGTCTCCATCGGCGTGATCACCACCCCGCCCGGCGCCGCCCAGCAGGTGTGCGACCGGCTGGTGGAGGCCGGCGTCACCAGCATCCTGAACTTCGCCCCGACCGTGCTGACCGTCCCGGACGGCGTGGACGTGCGCAAGGTGGACCTCTCCATCGAGCTCCAGATCCTCGCCTTCCACGAGCAGCGCAAGGCCGGCGAGGAGCCGGACGACCGTGCCGAGTCGGTGCTGGACCGCGCCCCCGGTCCGGTCCGGGCGGCCGCCGCCAAGCTGCGCCGCGCGGCCGGCGGCAGCGGCAAGCCCCGGGGCACCGTCGAGTCGGCGGCCAAGGACCAGGCCGAGCAGGCCAAGGGAAAGTCCGCCAAGGGCGGCGACGGGGATCTCTCCGCGGTGATGCCCGCATGAACACCGAGAGCTGTGGGGGGCGGGCATGAGCCTTCTCGTCGTAGGGCTGAGCCATCGCACCGCCCCGGTCGGGGTGCTGGAACGCGCCGCGCTGACGGGTGACGTACCGACCCGGCTGCTGCACGACGCGGCCGCCACCGCGACGGTCGGCGAGGCCGCGCTGCTGAACACCTGCAACCGGATCGAGCTGTACGCGGACGTGGACAAGTTCCACGCCGGCGTCGCCGAGCTGTCGCTGCTGCTGGCCCACCACAGCGGGGTGGACCTGGAGGAGCTGACCTCCCACCTGTACGTCCACTACGAGGACCGCGCCGTCCACCACCTCTTCTCGGTGGCCTGCGGCCTGGACTCGATGGTCGTCGGCGAGGGCCAGATCCTCGGCCAGCTGCGCGACGCGCTGGCCAAGGCCCAGGAGGAGCACACCGCCGGGCGCGGCCTGAACGAGCTGTTCCAGCAGGCCCTGCGGGTCGGCAAGCGCGCGCACAGCGAGACCGGCATCGACAAGGCCGGCCAGTCGCTGGTCACCTTCGGCCTGGAGCAGGTCGCGGCGGGCGCGGGCGAGATCGCCGGCAAGCGCGCGCTGGTGGTCGGCGCCGGCTCGATGAGCTCGCTGGCCGCCGCCACCCTGGTCCGCTCCGGCGTGACCGAGCTGCTGATCGCCAACCGGACCCCGGCCCGCGCCGAGCGGCTGGTCGAGATCCTCGGCCCGGACGTGGCCTCGGTCCTGGACCTGGCCAAGGTGCCGGAGGCGCTCGCCGAGGTGGACCTGGTGATCTCCTGCACCGGCGCGGCCGGTGTGGTGATCAAGGCCGAGGACGTGGCCGCCGCGGTCGCCTCCCGGCGGGACGCCCAGGGGCTCCGCCACGGGGCGTCCGAGCCGCTCGCCCTGCTCGACCTGGCCATGCCGCGAGACGTCGACCACACCGTGCACGAGCTGCCCGGCGCCCTGCTGGTCGACCTGGAGAGCCTCTCCCACGCGCACGCCGCCAGCCCCGGCGCCGGCGACGTCGACCAGGTCACCCGGATCGTCTCCGACGAGGTGACCGCCTTCGGCGCCGCCCAGCGGGCCGCCCGGATCGCGCCGACCGTGGTCGCGCTGCGCTCGATGGCCTCCGACGTGGTCGCCGCCGAGCTCGGCCGGCTGGACTCCCGGCTGCCCGACCTGGACGAGCGCTCGCGCGCCGAGATCACCCAGACCGTCCGCCGCGTCGTCGACAAGCTGCTGCACGCCCCGACCGTCCGGGTGAAGCAGCTGGCCGCCGAGCCGGGCGGCGCCTCCTACGCGGAGGCGCTGCGCGAACTGTTCGACCTCGACCCGGCGGCCGTGCACGCCGTGTCGGGCACGCCCGTCGGCGGGGCGCCCCAGCCCTCGGCCGGGGGCACCAGATGAACCGTCAGCCATCCCACGAGTACCACCGGGACGATCACCTCATGAATGGTCAACCGATCACGGAGCAGCCCTCGGCCACCGCGGCCCTGCGGCTCGGCACCCGGCGCAGCGCCCTCGCCATGGCGCAGTCGGGCATGGTGGCCCGCGAGGTGACCAGGGTCACCGGGCGCGCCGTCGAGCTGGTCGAGATCACCACCTACGGCGACACCTCCCGGGAGTCGCTGGCGCAGATCGGCGGCACCGGGGTGTTCGTCTCCGCGCTGCGCGACGCGCTGCTGGAGGGCCGGATCGACTTCGCCGTGCACTCGCTCAAGGACCTGCCCACCGCCGCCCCCCGGGGGCTGGCGCTGGCCGCCGTCCCCGAGCGCGAGGACGTCCGGGACGCCCTGGTCGCGACCGAGGGCCTGGCCCTGGAGGAGCTGGTGGAGAAGCTGGCCGGCGCCGGCCGCCCGGCCCGGATCGGCACCGGCTCGCCCCGCCGGATGGCGCAGCTGAACGCCTGGGCCAACGCCCGCGGCGCGCAGCTGGAGACCGTCGCGATCCGCGGCAACGTGGACACCCGGATCGGCTTCGTGACCAGCGGCGAGCTGGACGCGGTGGTGCTGGCGACGGCCGGCCTGAACCGGCTCGGCCGCAGCGCCGAGATATCCCAGCACCTCGACACCGAGGTGATGGTCCCCGCCCCCGGCCAGGGCGCGCTCGCGATCGAGTGCGCCACCGCCGACACCGGGCTGACCGCCGCGCTCGCGGCGCTGGACCACGCCCCCACCCGGGTCGCCGTGGCCGCCGAGCGCGCCCTGCTGGCCACCCTGGAGGCCGGCTGCTCTGCGCCGGTGGCCGCGCTGGCCACCTGGGGCCGGGAGAACGAACTGCGGCTGGACGGCGTGGTCGGCGACCCCGACGGAACCGCCCTGCTGAAGATGTCCGCCAACGGTCCGATCGTCCTCGACGAGACCGCCGAGCAGCAGGCGGTGGCCCTCGGCCGCGCGCTGGCTGACCGGCTGCTCGCCGCGGGCGCGGCCGCCCTGATGGGGGAGCGAGCCCGATGAGCCCCACCACCGCCACCGATGCCCTGTTCCCGGTGGGACAGCCCGCCACCGGACGGTGCACCTTCCTGGGCGCGGGCCCCGGGGACCCGGGCCTGCTGACCCTGCGCGCGGTCGAGGTGCTGTCCACCGCCGACGTGCTGGTCGCCGACCCGCTGACCGCCGCCGCCGTGCGCAGCCACTGTCCGGCCGGCGTGCAGGTGCACGCCCCCGCCGCCGAGGGCACCGACTTCGACCTGGCCAAGCTGGTCGCCGAGGCCGTCCGCTCCGGCAAGCACGTGGTCCGCACCGTCGACGGCGACCCCGGCCTGGACGGCTGCGCCGCCGAGGAGATGCTCAGCTGCGCGGGCGACGGGATCCCGTTCGAGGTGATCCCGGGCGTCGCCCAGTCGGTCGGCGTCCCGGCGTACGCGGGCGTCCCGCTGCGCGGCGGGTCCGGCACCGACGTGCGTTTCGTGGACGGCGCCGCGCTGCTGGCCGGCAGCCCGGTGGACCTGGGCGCGCCGGAGACCACCCTGGTGGTCCGCACCACCCTGGGCCAGCTGCCCGCCACCGCCACCGCGCTGGTCGCGTGCGGCCGCAAGCCGGAGTCGGCGCTGAGCGCCACGCTCTCCGGCACCACCACCCGCCAGCGGACCTTCACCTCCACCCTGTCCGGCATCGCGGCCGACCTGAAGGCCGCCCGGGTGCTGCCCTCGCCGGTCTCCGCCCCGGTCGACCCGGCCACCTCGGTGATAGCCGTGGTGGGCGAGCAGGTCGCCCACCGGGCCTCGCACTCGTGGTTCGAGACCAAGCCGCTGTTCGGCTGGAACGTCCTCGTGCCGCGCACCAAGGAGCAGGCCACCGGCCTGTCCGAGCAGCTGCGCTCGTACGGCGCGGTGCCGCAGGAGGTGCCGACCATCGCGGTCGAGCCGCCGCGCACCCCGCAGCAGATGGAGCGGGCCATCAAGGGCCTGGTCACCGGTCGCTACGAGTGGATCGCCTTCACCTCGGTGAACGCGGTGCGCGCCGTCCGGGAGAAGTTCGAGGAGTACGGCCTGGACGCCCGCGCGTTCGCCGGGATCAAGGTCGCGGCGGTCGGCGAGACCACCGCGCAGGCCCTGGTGGACTTCGGCGTGAAGCCGGACCTGGTGCCCTCCGGCGAGCAGTCCGCGGCCGGCCTGCTGGAGGACTGGCCGCCGTACGACCCGGTCTTCGACCCGATCGACCGGGTGCTGCTGCCGCGCGCCGACATCGCCACCGAGACCCTGGTGGCCGGCCTGGTCGAGCTCGGCTGGGAGGTCGACGACGTGACGGCGTACCGGACGGTGCGCGCCTCGCCGCCGCCGGCCGAGACCCGTGAGGCGATCAAGGGCGGCGGTTTCGACGCGGTGCTGTTCACCTCGTCCTCGACCGTCCGGAACCTGGTCGGCATCGCGGGCAAGCCGCACAACGTGACCGTCATCGCCTGCATCGGCCCGGCCACCGCCAAGACCGCCGAGGAGCACGGCCTGCGGGTCGACGTGATGGCCCCGGCGCCGTCGGCGGCCGCGCTGGCCCAGGCGCTGGCAGACTTCGGGGCCAAGCGCCGCGACACCGCGACGGCCGCCGGTGAGCCGGTCTACCGGCCCAGCGAGCGTCGTCCCGGCTCGCGCCGCAAGGCCCGCTGACACCCCTCATGGCCGGGGGCGGCCGACCGTCGCCCCCGGCACTGCACAACCGTTCGGAGAGAGAAGCCGTGTCCGCTGAATTCCCGTACGTACGCCCGCGCCGACTGCGCCGGAGCCCGGCGATGCGCCGCCTGGTGGCCGAGACCCGGCTGCACCCGGCGGAGCTGATCCTGCCGCTGTTCGTCCGTGAGGGCGTCAGCGAGCCCGTCCCGGTGAGTTCGATGCCGGGCGTGGTCCAGCACACCCGGGACACCCTGCGCAAGGCCGCGGTGGAGGCGGCCGAGGCGGGCCTGGGCGGCCTCATGCTGTTCGGCGTCCCGCAGGTGCAGGACGCGATCGGCAGCGAGGGCACCAACCCGGAGGGCATCCTCCAGCAGGCGATCCGGGACGTGGTCTCCGAGGTCGGCGACTCCCTGGTGGTCATGTCGGACCTCTGCCTGGACGAGTACACGGACCACGGCCACTGCGGTGTGCTGGCCGCGGACGGCAGCGTCGACAACGACGCCACCCTGGAGCGCTACGCCGAGATGGCCCGGGTGCAGGCCGACGCCGGCGTCCACCTGGTCGGCCCGTCCGGCATGATGGACGGCCAGATCGCCGTGATCCGGCGGGCGCTGGACGAGGCCGGGCACCAGGACGTGGGCATCCTCGCCTACACCGCCAAGTACGCCTCGGCCTTCTACGGCCCGTTCCGCGAGGCCGTCGGCTCCTCGCTCAAGGGCGACCGCAAGACCTACCAGCAGGACCCGGCCAACGCCCGCGAGTCGCTGCGCGAGCTGGCGCAGGACCTCGCCGAGGGCGCGGACATGGTGATGGTCAAGCCGGCCATGGCCTACCTGGACATCCTGCGCCAGGTCGCCGACGCCTCCCCGGTGCCGGTCTCCGCGTACCAGGTGTCCGGCGAGTACGCGATGGTCGAGGCGGCCGCCGCGAACGGCTGGATCGACCGGGAGCGGATGATCATGGAGACGCTCACCTCGATCCGCCGCGCGGGCGCCGAGCAGATCCTCACCTACTGGGCCCTCGAAGCCGCCGCGATGCTCAAGTAGCGGACCCCGTACGGCGGAAGGCCGGGCCGCTCCCGTGGGGGAGCGACCCGGCCTTCCGGGTTTCTGTCGGGCCGTGGACTCAGATGCCCACGTCGCCGGCGTGCGCGAAGCCCGCGCCGCCGCCGATCACGTCGGTGGAGGTGGCGGCACCGCCGCCGAAGCCTCCGGCGACGACGTCACCGGCGTGGGCGACGCCGAAGCCCCCGCCGGCCACGAACGGCTGGTCGGCGGAGGCGACGAACTCGCCGCCGCCGGCCAGGCCGACGTGGGCGAAGGCCGGGGTGGCGGCACCCGCGAGCGCCAGTGCGGCGGCGGCGGTCAGGGCGGCCTTGGCCAGCTTGCTCTTCATGGAACTGCCCTCTCTCTGGGAGCGCCCCGCGGGCGCTCTGACACGTGATCACAACCGGCGGTCCTGATCGGCGATCCACGCGCCGGACCGGCCCGCCGCTCACCCGTCCGGACCGCGCTGCGGCGCGGCCGGCCGGACACTTCGCCCGCACAGCCCGGAGGGCCCGGGGAGGTGTTCCTCCCCGGGCCCTCCGACCGTGCTGTGCCCCTTGATCAGCCGATCAGGTGCGAGACACCCGCGTCGCCCGTGGACTGGGTGTTCTGGCCGACGTTGCAGATCTGCTTCGGCTGGTTGTTCAGGACCGGGACCTCGACCGGAACCGCGATGCCGATGACGGCGACGGCGACGTTGTGGATCTCCGGCAGGCAGATGTTCGGGTTGTCCAGAACGTGGCTGTTCGGGCTGCCGTTGCCGGCGGTGCCGGTGTGGTTGGTGCCGCCGTTGCCCTGGACGGAGGTGGCGGCGCCGTCCGAGTCGACGATGGCGGAGGCCGAGCCGGCGGACATCGCGAAGGCGGCGGCGGCCAGGCCGGCGGCGGCGAGGGACTTCTTGATCATCTCTGGTTTTCCTCTCGGGGTGAATCGGGGAGCGATTCGTAGGTGGATCGTGAGGGTGGTGCAGGGAGAACGGAGCGGCGACCGATCAGCCGATCAGGTGGGACACGCCGCCGTCGCCCTGGCTCTGGGTTCCCTGGCCGACGGTGCAGTACTGCCTGCCGCCGTTGTTGGCGATCGGGACCTCGACCGGGACGGCCACGCCGAGCACGCCGACCGCGATGTTGTGGATCTCCGGCAGGCAGATGTTCGGGTTGTCCAGGAAGTGGAAGTTCGGGCTGTTGTTCCCGACCGTGCCCGTGAAGTTGGTACCGCCGTTGCCTTCGATGGAGGCGGCGGCGCCGTCCGCGTCACCGATGGCGGAGGCGGGCGCGGCGGCACCGGCCAGCGCGGCGACGGCCAGGCCGGCGGCGGCGAAGGACTTCTGGATCATGGCGAGATCCCTCTCTGAAATGCTCTTTGGATTCCGTGCGTACAACGCTGAGAACGCTCAGACCCGGTCTGCAGTCACTGACGTCCAGATCAAAGAACGACGGCACGGAAGGTTACGGGGATTTTTGAAAAGAGTCCCGGAGGCGCGACGGCGGGGGGAATCCGATCGGATTATTACTCCGAACCGGTTAACGGCCGCAATCCGCACTCCCGGTCACTCGTTGAGCAGATCGCTTTCCGGTTGCGGCCCCGCAGCCCTTCCCAGTGATCCCCAGTACGGACAGCAGAACGGTGAAAAGCATGAAGTTCTCCCAGCGGGCCGGCGCGATGCTGCTGGCGGTCGGTGCCGGTGTGCTCGCCTCCCAAGGTGCGGCCGGCGCCGCCACCCCGATCGGCCCCGACCAGGTCGGCGCGCTGGAGGACGCGCTGGCCACCCAGCAGGTCCCGGCGGACATCCCGCTCGCCCCGCTGGGCAGCCGGCTCACGGCCGGCATCCCGACCTCGCTGGTGATGCCGCCGGCGCCCGGCCGGACCACCGGCGGCGGCGGCGCGCTGCTCCCGGAGCAGATCCTTCCCCAGCTGACCACCGGCAAGGTCGGCCCGAGCGCCAAGGCCGATCTGCCGCTCCCGCTGGTCGACCAGGGCGCCGACCTCGGCAAGGTGCTGCTGGACGCCCCGGCCGCGCCGCTGCACGCCAAGACCCCGGGGCTCACCCTCGGCGAACCGCTCTCGCTCGCCCAGGACGGCGCCGGCCAGCTCGCCGACGGCCGGCTGAAGGTGGACGAGATCGACCCGCGCCTGATCTCCGGCGCGGTGCAGGTGGTCCCCGGGGCCAAGGCCAGCCTCGGGGGCGAGGACAGCCGGCTCTCCGTCACCGACACGGCGGCCGCCCTGGCCGGGACCACCACCGGGACCGCCACCGGCGTGGTGCAGACGACCGGGCTGGCGGGCCTGACCCAGCTCTGACCCGGCTCCGACCCGGGCGCCGCGCCCGGGACGAGAGCCCGGGACGAGAGCCCGGGGGCTCAGCCCGGCAGGAGGCCGGTCAGCCCGCCGACCAGCGGGAGGTCCTTGACGCCGCCGCCGGCGCTCAGCGGGCCGGTCAGCGTCCCGGTGCCGACGGCGGGCAGGCCCTGGTCGGGCTGGAGGGCCGCGCCGTTGTTGAGGAAGTCGGCCGAGGAGTTCGCCCACGGGTCCAGCCGCAGGCTCTTGATCGGCGCGATGCCGTAGCCGAGGCCGGTGGTGGTCCCGCCCAGCGCCTGGCCGAGGTCGGTCTTGGTCAGCGTGGCCGGGCCGGCCGGGGCCTCGCCCGGGGCGGTGGCGGCCTGCGCCGAACCGGCGCCGAGCAGCACCGCGGCACCCACGGCGGCGGCCAGTCCGGCCGCGTTCTTCTTCGAAACCATCGTGATCACCCTTCGGTGGATCGGGGATCCCGGACGGCTGTCCGGGGACGCCGAACTGCCCCCCGGCCGACTGGTCGGGGGGCAGGACGGCCGGAACACGTGCCGATCGGGGATCAGCAGTCGTCCGCGGGCGGCGGGGGCAGCTCCACGTTGGCGCAGGCGTTGCCGAAGGCCGGGTTCAGCAGGCCGACCACGTTGATGGAGTTGCCGCACAGGTTGACCGGAACGTGCACCGGGACCTGGATCTGGTTGCCGGAGATGACACCGGGGGAACCGACGGCCGCGCCCTCGGCGCCCGCGCTGGCGGCGGCGGAGCCCGCCGCGCCCAGCACCAGGCCGGCAGCGGCGGCGGAGAGGACGGCGGCCTTCTTCATGTTCTGCATGGGGGGTTGATCTCCTCGATCACACACGGGTGGAGCGTGCCGCGCCCCGGCGCTGCGGGGCGCGGCACGGGCTCGGTGAATCGGCTGTCGCCGGTGCGGCGACCGCGGGTTCAGCCGATGTTGGCGCACTGGTTGCCGAAGGCCGGGTTCAGCAGGCCGATGATGTCGATGCTGTTGCCGCACAGGTTGATCGGGATGTGCAGCGGGATCTGGATCTGGTTGCCGGAGAGCACGCCGGGGGAACCGGCGGCGACGCCCTCGGCGCCCGAGCTGGCGACCGCACCGCCGGCGGCACCGAGCACCAGGCCGCTGGCGGCCAGGGACAGGACGGCGGCCTTCTTGAAGTTGCGCATGTCATTCCTCCGATTTCTGCCCGACGGAATGGGAATGTCGGGAGTCGGGCGAGCGCGAATACTCACCCGAAGGCTTCAGGGATTGCCGTGATTGTCACTCGGTCGGCGCATATCGGCGTGTTCCGCCCATGGCTCGGGCGTGGCCGTGGCTGCCGGGTCGCGGTGCCTCCCGAAACGATTCCCGCACGGCCGGGAAAGGCTTCGGACAAAGGCGCGACCAGGTGGAATTCCGGTCGGGCGTTCCGGCACGGGTTGCCGGACGCCGGGTTCTGGGAGGCCCGCCGCGCGGGGGCCGGTGGAGACCGGGTTCCGTGAGGGAGAACGAGGCACCGCGCGGGGGGAAACGGTCCGACCCTCCGATCACCCGAATGCCCGGTCCGCGGCGCCGTTGCGCCGGATGGGTGACAGTGCCGGGACCGTCGCAACCGGTCCGGTGGGGTCTCGTTCTAGATGTCGCACTCCCCGTGCATATCTGTCGAACAGTCAGGAGGCTCGTATGAGCATCAAGAAGACCGCCGCCGTCGGCGCGGCCGTGGTGGGCATCGTGGCCGCCGGCGCCGGTTCCGCGATGGCCAGCTCCGGCGCCCAGGGCGTCGCCGCCGGTTCCCCCGGTGTCGTCTCCGGCAACCAGATCCAGGTCCCGGTGCACGTTCCGGTCAACCTGTGCGGCAACACCATCGACATCATCGGCCTGCTGAACCCGGCGTTCGGCAACAAGTGCGCCAACGTGGGCTGAGCCCGCACCCGGTTCGGCCGGTGCGAGCCGCCGTTCCGCGCCTCCCTCCTGGGGCGCGGGGCGGCGGCTCTTCGTTGTGCCGTGAACGTGTCGGTCCGTCGGTTCCCGGCGGTGTCACGAGTCTTGTTGCGTTACTTGTCAGTACCTAGAATGCGAGACCTGCTCACCTTTCCTGCTCCTCTCTTGCTCCGCACCGCTCGGCTCCCCGCCAGGGCGGTCCCCCACCCCCGCAAGGAGTCGCGTGTGATCAGGTCATCCCTGCCGGTGGCACGGCGAACGCGTACGGGTGCGTCCCGGTGCGCGGCACTGCTCGCCACCGGAGCCCTCCTCGCCACCCTCGGCCTGGCCGGCGCCCCCGCCGCCCTGGCCGACCCCGCCCCGGCCGCGCCCGCGGCCACCCGTCCGGCCGCGATCGTCGCCCTCGGCGACAGCGCCATCTCCGGGGAGGGCGCCGGCACCGACACCAACGACGGCTACTTCCCGGAGACGGACAGCCCCACCAACTACTGCCACCGCCACCCCAAGTCGGAGATCTTCGTCACCGACATCCCCGGGGTCACCCCGATCGACCTGGCCTGCTCCGGCGCCCAGACCGGCGACCTGGTCAGCGACCCGGAACTGGCCAAGGTCACCGGCCCCGGCAGCGGCGACTTCGGCGAGCCCAAGCAGGACGTCAAACTCGCGGACACGGCGGCCAAGTACGACGTCAGGATGGTCGTCGTCACGATCGGCGCCAACGACGACTTCGACTTCAGCGGGATCATGATGCACTGCCTGGCGCAGTACTTCCCGATCCCCAAGGACCAGGGCTGCCGGGACACCATCGGCAGCGACGAGATCCGCCGGCGCGCCAAGGGCGTCCAGCCCAAGGTGGTCGCGGCGCTCCAGAACATCCGTCAGACCATGCGCAGGGCCGGCTACGCCGACTCCTCGTACCAGCTGGTCTACCAGTCGTACTTCAACCCGATCACCCCGGACATTCGGCGCAACGACTACCTCGGCAAGATCGCCGACGGCTGCCCGGCCTTCCCCGAGGACCTCGCCTGGGGCCACAACTGGGTGGTGCCGACACTCAGTGACGCGCTGCGCGGCGCGGCCGAGCAGGTGCCCGGCGTCCGGTACCTGGACCAGCGGCGGGTCGCCTTCGGGCACGAGGTCTGCGCGGAGTGGACGTCCTCCCCGTACGAGTACTCCAACGGGGACGTCATCAACCTCTCCGAGTGGGTGCGCAACGGCTGCGACTCGCAGATCGGCATCCCCGGGCTGTGCATGAACATGATCCGCCAGTCGTACCACCTGCGGGTGGCCGGCTACCGCGGCGAGGGCGTCTGCCTCGGCCAGTTCTACGCCCGGACCGAGCTGACGCAGGCGTACTGCACGCTCAACCAGCAGAACACCACCTCGATCCAGCCGCTCACGCCCGGACAGCCGTTCGGGGACGTCCCCGAGGACGGCGCCTGGTACCAGCTGACCAACGCCGCCAGCGGCAACGCGCTCGACCTCACCGGCGGCGGCAGCTACGGCGACTCCACCAACGGGCGGCCCGCGATCACCTATCCGGCCACCGGCGGGCTCAACCAGTCCTTCGTCCTGGAGGCCAAGGCGGGCGGCAGCTACGAGCTCGACTTCAGCGGCAACCGGAACATGTGCCTGGACGCCAACGCCGGCTCCACCGCCCCCGGCACCCGGATCCAGCAGTGGGGCTGCAACGGCGGCGGCAACCAGCACTGGGTGTTCACGCCGGCCGGCGACGGCCGCTACAAGATCGCCGACTCCCAGGACCGCAGCAAGGTCCTGGCCGCCGGCAGCGCCCTCGACGCCAAGGGCAACCCGTACGTCGAACTCGCCACCGACACCGGCGCCGCCAACCAGCTCTGGCAGCTCACCAAGCTCGGCATCGTCTACGTCCACGGCTGATCCACCCCGCACGCGCCCAGGCCGTCGCCGCCCCCGACCGGGCGGCGACGGCCTGGTTTTCGGCACGGGTGGCACGGCGCCGGACAGGGCTCCGGGGGCACCAGGGGGCCTCGGTTCGGGGGCGTGCCGTAGGCTCACGGGAAAATCGTTGCGCCGGAGCCGCGCGGACCACGAGCGGGGCGGGGAGTACCCAGACCAGATGAGCACGGCATCGAGCACTGAGTCGTCCAGCACCCAGTCCGGAGCGCCCGCGGCGCCCGCAGCGGAGTCGGCGGAGACCCCCGAGGAACGGACCGGCCGGGAGCCCGGCCGGTTCGGGGCACTGGTGGACCGCTTCGGGCCCGCACTGGGCGCGTACGCGGCGGTCAAGGCCATCGGCGTGACCGTCTTCATGCTGCTGCTCTCGCACACCGGCGACTACCTGACCAAGCAGCCGGGCCGCGGGGGCGCTGCCAAGCCCTGGGACGTGCTGGGCACCTGGGACGGCGTCTGGTACCAGCGGATCGCCGAGAACGGGTACAACCCGCAGCTGATCCCGCTGCACGGCTTCCCGCTGGCGACCTACTACGAGAACTCGGCCGCCTTCTTCCCGCTCTACCCCTGGCTGATGCGGCTGGTCGGCGCGGTCACCGGGCTCGGCCCGTACGGCTCCGGGATCGTCGTCTCGGTGCTGGCCTCGCTGGTCGCGGCGGCGGGGATCTTCGCGATCGCCGAGCGGCTCGGCGGCTTCCGGGCGGGCGTGATCGCGGCGGTGCTCTGGGGCCTGTTCCCGGGCTCCGGCGTGGAGTGGGCGGTCTACTCGGACTCGCTGTTCGTCGCGCTGTCCGCCTGGGCCTGCTACTGCGTGATGACCCGCCGCTGGCTCGCGGCCGGTGTGCTGACGCTGGTGGCGGGCCTCAACCGGCCGACCGCCGCCGTGCTGATCGCCGCCGTCTCGATCGCCGCGCTGGTCGCGCTGGTCCGCCGCACCGACGGGGTGGCCCGTCCGCTGACCGCGATGCTGATCACGCCCTGGGGCCTGCTCGGCTACGTCGCCTGGGTCGGCTGGAGGATGGGCGACTGGGGCGGCTACTTCAAGCTCCAGCAGGGCGCCTGGAACCGCTACTTCGACGGCGGCTCCTCCACCCTGCGCACGATCAGGGACGTGATCACCGGCCACTGGACCTACTGGCAGGCCAACCCCGTCCCGGACCTGATCGCGATCGGCCTGCTGATCGCCCTGCCCGGGCTGGTGCTGCTGCTGTGGCGCACCCGGCCGCCGCTGGTGCTGTGGATCTACACCGGGCTCACCATCTTCACCGCGCTGAGCACCAACCAGATCTTCGGCAACATCTCGCGCTACCTGCTGCCCGCCTTCCCGCTCTGCATCGGCCTGGCGGTGGCGCTGCGCCGGGTGCGGCTCTCCTCGCTGGCCTGGCTGCTGGGGATGCCGGTCCTCGCGGCGGGCTGGTACGCGGGCTATGCGCTGTTCGAGTTGGGCATCCCGTAGACCCGGCGTTGGTTGGCTACGGGATCATCCGGGAGCAGACGGGCCGTTGCTAACCTCGGACGTATGACGACGACCCCGCCGCCCGTGCGCCAGATCCGCGACATCTCCGGGCTGATGGACCACGCGAGCCACGTGCTGGCCACCCGGATGGCGGCCGCCTTCACCGAGCTCGGGATCACCCCGCGCGCCTACTGCGTGCTGTTCCACGCGCAGGAGTCCGAACGCACCCAGATCCAGCTGGCCGAGCTGGCGGACCTGGACAAGACGACCATGGTGGTCACCGTCGACGAGCTGGAGAAGGCGGGCCTGGCCGAGCGCCGCCCGTCCGCGACCGACCGGCGGGCCCGGATCGTCTCGGTCACCGAGGCGGGCGAGCGGGCCGTGGTGCAGGGCACCGCGATCGCCGACCGGGTGCACCGCGAACTGTTGGAGGCGCTGCCGCAGCCGGAGCGCGAGGTGTTCGTCTCGGCCCTGACCCGCCTGGTGGAGGGCCATCTCGCGGAGCCGGTCGAGGTCGAGCGCACCGTCCGCCGTGCCCGCCGCTCCCGGGGCTGACCGCCCGGCCCCAAGCTGCTCCCGAGATAGATAGTCCCGAACAAAACGATCTGATAGCGTCCTACCCGGTACTCGACGAACCGGGAGAACCGCCATGACCACGCACGCCCCGGCCGCGCCCACGCCGGCCTCCGCAGCCCCCGCCACCGCCCGCTCCCGCACCCTCGCCCTCGCGGTGCTCTGCGCGGGAATGCTGATGATCGTCCTGGACGGCTCGATCGTCACCGTGGCGCTGCCCGCGATCCAGGGCGACCTGCACTTCTCGCCCGCCGGCCTCACCTGGACGGTCAACGCCTACCTGATCGCCTTCGGCGGCCTCCTCCTGCTGGCCGGCCGGCTCGGCGACCTGATCGGCCGCAGGCGGATGTTCGTCGCCGGGCTCACCCTCTTCACCGCCGCCTCGCTGCTCTGCGCCGTCGCCACCGGGCAGCAGGCGCTGATCGCCGCCCGCTTCCTCCAGGGCGTCGGCGGCGCGATGGCCTCCGCCGTCAGCCTCGGCATGATCGTCACGCTCTTCCCCGAGCCGGCCGAGCGCGGCCGGGCGATCGGCGCGTTCAGCTTCGTCGGCGCGGCCGGCGCCTCGATCGGCCAGGTCCTCGGCGGGGTGCTCACCCAGGCGCTCAACTGGCACTGGATCTTCCTGATCAACCTGCCGCTCGGCCTGGCCGCCGTCCTGCTCTCCCTGCGGCTGCTGGAGTCCGACCGCGGCCCCGGCCTGCGGGCCGGCGCCGACGTGCTCGGCGCCGTGCTGATCACCGCCGCCCTGATGCTCGGCATCTACACCATCGTCGGCACCGGCGAGCACGGCTGGACGTCGGCCCGCACCCTGGGCCTCGGCGCGCTCTCGCTCGCGCTGCTGGCCGGCTTCCTGCTCCGGCAGGCCCGGGCCGCCCAACCCCTGCTCCCGCTGCGGATGTTCCGCTCGCGCGACGTCTCCGGCGCCAACGCCGTACAGGTGCTGACCATCTCCGGGATGTTCGGCTTCCAGATCATGGTCGCGCTCTACCTGCAGCAGGTCCTCGGCTACGGCGCCGCCGCCACCGGCCTGGCGATGCTCCCGGCGGCGGCCGCCATCGGCGCGGTGTCGCTGCTGCTCTCGGCCCGGCTGAGCGCCCGGTTCGGCGAGCGCGCCGTGCTGCTCGCGGGGCTCGCCATGCTGCTCGCCGCGCTCGGACTGCTGGTCCGGCTGCCCGCCGACGCCGACTACGTCGTCCACCTGCTGCCGACCATGCTGCTGATCGCGGGCGGCGGCCTGGTGCTGTCCACGCTCGCGGTCCTCGGCATGTCGGGCGCCGGACCGCAGGACGCGGGCACCGCCTCCGGCCTGTTCAACACCACCCAGCAGGTCGGCGGCGCGCTCGGGGTCGCCGTCCTCGGCACCCTCGCGAGCGGCCGCACCGCTGCCCTGACCGCGGCCGGGCACCCTGCCGCGGACGCCCTGGCCGGCGGCTTCCGCCTCGCCTTCGCGGTCGCCGCCGGACTGCTCGCGGTGGCCCTGCTGCTCGCCGCCACCGTCCTGCGGCCGACCGGACGTCAGAACTGACGGCCCGCCAACCCGCTTTGCCCCGGCCCGCGTTCGAACAGCGCGCCGGGGCCGGGCGTCACGGCCAGACCAGGCAGTACAGCTGGTGCCCCGCCTCGTGCAGCCGGTTGGCGAAGTCCTGCCACTCGTGCAGCATGCTGTAGATCACGAACGCGTCCCGCGGCCCGCGCCGGTCCGGCACGGTGGACCAGATGAAGGCGGCGGCGCCGAGCTCCGTCTCGTCGGCCTTGCGCAACGGCTCGACGACGTTGTGGGGCAACTGGACGACGGCGTAGTCGGGGTGCAGCACGACCAGTTCCAGCGGCGGCACCTGGTGCAGCGGCACGCCCTGGATGCCGGTGAGCACCATGGCGCTCATCGTCTCTGGCTTGATCTTGGTGGAGAGGTGGCCGGTGGGGGAGCCGCTGGTCTCCATCAGGTCGCCGAGCCGTCCCAGCGAGCCGAGCTCGCCGGCGTCCAGGCCGAGTCCGCCCGGGCCGAGGGCGGTGGGGACTCTGGCGGCGGTCGCGCGGTCCGGGGCCCCGAAGTACTTGTAGGTCACCCCCACGCGTCCCTCACCCCGCCTCTCACCGCCGCGACGACCACGACCCGTACCCGCTCCCGTACCCCCGCGTGCGGTTTCGGCGGGCCTGCGGGAGCCCCCCGCAGCCTCGTCGTAGCCGTCCTGCGCCTCGGACACTCGGACCATCCTCACCGGAATTCGCCGGAATCGACAGACCCCCGCACATCCGGCGCCCACCGGACGTGCTCCTTACCCGTCATGCGCCGCCGTACCCAATCGCGGTACGCGGCAGTCCTCTCCACACCCCTGCACACAAACCGGAACGCCCGTGCACTCTGTGTACACAGTCTGACTGGTCCCCGGTCCGGCGCAGTCGGCGGCCCCTGCTGTACGGACAACCGTACAGACAACGGTGCCCGGATCATCGTTCCAGATGATCGGGTCGGACATGCAGAGCGTGAGGACACGATTTGAGACCATGTCTTTTGTGAGCTACCCCTACGAAGCCCCCCAGTCCCAGTCGCTGTTCGACCGCGCCTCCGTGGTGACGCCCGGCGGCGTCAACTCCCCGGTGCGCGCCTTCCGCGCGGTCGGCGGCACGCCGCGCTTCATGGTGTCCGGCACCGGCCCCTACCTGACCGACGCCGACGGCCGCGAGTACGTCGACCTGGTGTGCTCGTGGGGTCCGATGATCCTCGGCCACGCGCACCCCGCGGTGATCGACGCCGTTCAGCGGGCCGTCTCCAAGGGCACCTCCTTCGGCACCCCCGGCCAGGGCGAGGTCGAGCTGGCCGAGGAGATCGTCGGCCGGGTCGCCCCGGTCGAGCAGGTCCGCCTGGTCTCCTCCGGCACCGAGGCCACCATGTCCGCGATCCGGCTGGCCCGCGGCTTCACCGGCCGGGCGAAGGTGGTCAAGTTCGCCGGCTGCTACCACGGTCACGTGGACGCCCTGCTGGCCGCCGCCGGTTCCGGCGTGGCCACCTTCGGCCTGCCGGACACCCCGGGCGTCACCGGCGCCCAGGCCGGCGACACCATCGTGCTGCCGTACAACGACCTGGCCGCCGTCGAGCAGGCCTTCGCCGCCCACCCGGGCGAGATCGCCTGCGTGATCACCGAGGCCTCGCCCGGCAACATGGGCGTCGTCCCGCCGCTGCCCGGCTTCAACGGCGGCCTGGCCCGGCTCTGCCGGGAGAACGGCGCGCTGTTCATCTCCGACGAGGTGATGACCGGCTTCCGCGTCTCCAAGGCCGGCTGGTACGGCCTGGAGGCGGCGAACGAGGGCTGGGCGCCGGACCTGCTGACCTTCGGCAAGGTCATGGGCGGCGGCTTCCCGGCCGCGGCCTTCGGCGGCCGCGCCGACGTGATGGCGCACCTGGCCCCGGCCGGCCCGGTCTACCAGGCGGGCACCCTGTCCGGGAACCCGATCGCCACCGCGGCCGGCCTGGCCCAGCTGCGCGGCTGCACCGACGAGGTGTACGCCACGGTGGACAAGGTCGCCGCCGAGGTCTCCGGCCTGGTCACCGACGCGCTCGCCAAGGAGGGCGTGGCCCACCGGCTGCAGACCGCCGGGAACATGTTCTCGGTGTTCTTCACCGAGGCCCCGGTCACCGACTACGACGAGGCCAGGACCCAGGAGGCGTACCGTTTCACCGCCTTCTTCCACGCGATGCTGGCCGCGGGCGTCTACCTGCCGCCGTCCGCCTTCGAGTCCTGGTTCGTCTCGGCGGCCCACGACGAGCGGGCGATCGAGCGGATCGCCGCCGCCCTGCCGGCCGCCGCGCGCGCCGCTGCCGCCGCCACGGCCTGACCCGTCGCGGCCCGAACCCGATTCCCAGGAGTAGTCGAGAAGTGAGCGCCAAAGAGATCACCGTCGTCCACGTGATGCGGCACGGCGAGGTGCACAACCCGGAGGGCGTCCTGTACGGGCGCCTGCCGGACTACCACCTGTCCGAGCTGGGCCGGAAGATGGCCGAGCGGGTCGCCGAGGACCTGGCCGACCGGGACATCACCCACGTGGTGGCCTCCCCGCTGGAGCGGGCCCAGGAGACCGCCGCGCCGATCGCCGAGGCGCACGGCCTGGACGTCGCGGCGGACGGGCGGCTGATCGAGGCGGAGAACGTCTTCGAGGGCAAGACCTTCGGGGTCGGCGACGGTTCGCTGCGGAACCCGGGCTACTGGAAGTACCTCACCAACCCGTTCAAGCCCTCGTGGGGCGAGCCGTACCTCGACCAGGCGGTGCGGATGATGGGCGCGCTCGGCGCGGCCCGGGACGCCGCGCGCGGGCACGAGGCGGTCTGCGTCAGCCACCAGCTGCCGATCTGGACCCTGCGCTCCTTCGTGGAGCGCCGCCGGCTCTGGCACGACCCGCGCAACCGGCAGTGCTCGCTGGCCTCGCTGACCAGCTTCACCTTCGAGGGCGACAGGATCGTCTCGGTCGGCTACCGCGAGCCGGCCCGCGACCTGCTGCCCGCGCACCTGGTGGGCAAGGGCCGCAAGGGCGACAAGCCGGTGGGCAAGAGCTTCGGCGCCTAGCCTCCGCACCTTCGCCGCCCCGCCTCCGTAAGCGGCGTGTAAGTATGACTTCGGGTCACCCGGCAGATGCCGGGTGACCCGATTTCGTCGCAGGTCAGAGGGGGTGCGACGCGCAAGGCAGGACCCCGGCGAACCGGCCCGGAACTCCATGCGAAACTTTTCACATGTCTGCCATGACGCGCCCCCGTCCCCGTGTCGCCGCAGCAGCCGCCGCCACCGTCGCCGCCGCTGCGCTCGCCCTCACCGGCTGCTCCTCCTCGGGCTCGTCGGGCGGCGGCGAGGGCCAGGTCGGCTTCGTCACGGTCAAGGGCACCAACCTGTCGAAGGCGGAGGCCGGCAAGCGCGGGGACGCGCCGGACATCTCCGGCGAGACGCTGGAGGGCACCGCGGCCAAGCTCTCCGACTACCGGGGCAAGGTCGTCGTGCTGAACGTCTGGGGCTCCTGGTGCGGCCCGTGCCGGGCCGAGGCCAAGAGCCTCCAGAACGTCTCGGAGAAGTACAAGGACCAGGGCGTCCAGTTCCTCGGCATCAACACCCGGGACACCGAGAAGCAGAACGCCGTCCGCTTCGAGCAGGAGCAGGGCGTCACCTACCCGAGCCTCTTCGACCCGGCCGGCACCCAGCTGCTCAAGTTCCCCAAGGGCAGCCTCAACCCGCAGTCCATCCCGACCACCCTGATCGTCGACCGGGACGGCAAGCTGGCCGCCCGCGCCGTCGGCGGCACCACCGAGGACGCGCTGGAGTCGATCCTCCAGCCGGTGGTCGCGGAGCAGAAGCAGTGAGCCTGCCGCCCCTGTACCTCGCCGACGCCACCTCGACCGTCCAGAGCGGCGCGCTGCTGGCCGCCGCCCCGGTCGCGCTGGTGGCGGGGCTGGCGTCGTTCTTCTCGCCGTGCGTGCTGCCGCTGGTCCCCGGATACCTGTCGTACGTGACCGGCTTCTCCGCCGCCGACCTCGCGGACGCCCGCGGTTCGCGGCGCGGCCGGATGCTGCTCGGCGTGGTGCTGTTCATCCTCGGCTTCACCGCGGTGTTCGTCTCCACCGGCGCCCTGTTCGGCTACTTCGGCCAGGAACTCCAGGACTACAAGCGGATCATCAGCATCGTGCTGGGCTCGCTCACCGTGGTGATGGGCCTGGCGTTCATGGGCCTGGTGCCCGGGCTGAGCATGCGCGAGGTCCGCTCGCACCGCCGCCCGGCGGTCGGCCTGCTGGGCGCCCCGATGCTCGGAGTGGTGTTCGGCGTCGGCTGGACCCCGTGCATGGGCCCGACCCTGACCGCCGTGCAGAACCTGGCCCTCAACCAGGCCGACGCCCAGCGTGGCGCGCTGCTGACCACCTTCTACTGCCTGGGCCTCGGCGTACCGTTCATCCTGGCCGCGGTGGCCTTCCGCCGGGCGCTGGGCGCCTTCGGCTGGGTCAAGCGGCACTACCCGCTCGTCATGAGGATCGGCGGCGGCATGCTCGTCGCGGTCGGTCTGCTGCTCGTCACCGGGATCTGGGACTCGATGATGAGCCAGCTGCAGTCCTGGACCGCCGACTTCCAGATCGGAATCTGACCGTGAGCAACACCACGACCGAGACCGAGCAGCCGCCGGCGCCGGACGACAGTGCCGCCGAGCGGCTCAGCACCGCCCCGGTCGAGTCCGAAGGCCCGACCGGCATAGGGCCGTTCGGCTGGGCCCGCTGGATGTGGCGCCAGCTGACCTCGATGCGGGTCGCCCTGATCCTGCTGTTCCTGCTGTCGCTGGCCGCCATCCCCGGCTCGCTGATCCCGCAGAACGGGCAGAACCAGTTCAAGGTGCAGACCTGGAAGGCGCAGCACACCACGGTCGCGCCGATCTACGAGAAGCTCCAGCTGTTCGACGTCTACAGCTCGGTCTGGTTCTCCGCGATCTACATCCTGCTGTTCGTCTCGCTGGCCGGCTGCATCGTCCCGCGCACCTGGCAGTTCGTCGGCGTGCTGCGCTCCCGGCCGCCGGCCGCGCCGCGCAACCTGACCCGGATGCCGGTGCACGCGGTCTGGCGCACCGAGGCGGACGCCGACCAGGTGAACGCCGCCGCGCACCGGCTGCTGCGCAAGCGCGGCTTCCGCGCCCACCTGTCCGGCGGCGCGGTCGCGGCCGAGAAGGGCTACCTGCGCGAGGTCGGCAACCTGCTGTTCCACCTGTCGCTGTTCGCGCTGCTCGGCGGCTTCGCCTGGTCCAGCCTGGCCGCCGGCACCGGCGGCAAGCTGATGATCGAGGGCGAGGCCTACTCCAACACCATCACCCAGCTCGACGACTTCACCGGCACCCGGTTCTACGGCAGCCAGGACCTCGACCCCTTCTACCTGAAGCTGGACGGCTTCACCTCGAAGTTCCAGGAGAAGGGCGACCAGATCGGCGCCGCCCGGCAGTTCACCGCGCACGTCCAGTACTCCGAGGGCGGCGACCCGTCCGCGCTGAAGAAGTCGACGATCGAGGTGAACCACCCGCTGGAGGTCGGCGGCAGCAAGGTCTACCTGATCGGCCACGGCTACGCCCCGATGATCACCCTCAAGAACGGCAAGGGCGACATCGTCTACCAGGGCGCCGTCCCGTTCCTGCCGCAGGACGGCAACCTGACCTCCACCGGCGTGGTGAAGGCCTCCGACTACGGCGTGGGTCCCGACGGCAACAAGACCCAGATGGGCTTCTCCGGGTTCTTCCTGCCGACCGCCCCGCTGAGCTTCGAGGGCACCGGCCCGGTCTCGCTGTTCCCCGGTGACGCCGCCCCCGAACTGGTGCTGAACGCCTTCGCGGGCGACCTGGGCACCGACTCCGGTCTGCCGCAGAACGTCTACCAGCTCAACACCCGCAAGCTCACCCAGCTGACCCAGGACGGCCAGCCGGCCAAGGCCAGGCTCAAGCCGGGTGAGGGCTGGAACCTCCCCGACGGCTACGGCTCCATCACCTTCGACGGCTACAAGCAGTGGGCCAGCTTCAACATCACGCACCGCCCGGGCAACGAGATCGCCCTGGTCGGCGGCGTGCTGGCGATCCTCGGCCTGATCGGCTCGCTGTTCATCCAGCGCCGCCGGATCTGGGTGCGGGCGGTCGCCCTGCCCGGCGGCGGCACCCAGGTCGAGCTGGCCGGCCTGGCCCGCAGCGAGTCGGCGAAGATCGCCGAGGAGCTGGCGGAGCTCGCGGTCGACCTCCAGGACGACGCCCCGGCCTCCGAGGACGACATCCCGGCCTCCGAGGACGACATCCCGGCCTCCGATGAGGACGCCTCGGCCTCCGATGAGGACGCCGAGGACGGCGCCGGGGAAGCCGACGCCGCGTCCGACGCGACACCCCACGACCCCGAGGCCGAGGCCTCAGCCCCCGCAGTCCCTGCCGACCAGAACTCCAAGGAGTAGACGGTGCAACTCGCCTCGGCGGTCGACCCACAGCTGGCCGACCTCTCCAACAAGCTGATCTATTCGGCGATGGTGGTCTACACGCTCGCCATGTTCGCCCACATGATCGAGTGGACCTTCGGCAGCAAGGGCGCCGTCGCCGTCCGCTCGAAGGTCCAGGCCGGCAGCCTCGGCGAGAGCGCCGCCACGGCCGAGAAGAAGGCCAGGAAGGTCACCGTCACCGTGGCGGGGGCCGGCGGCGGCACCACCACGCTCACCCGCACCGCGGTCGCGGGCGAGGGCGCGACGGTGGTCACCAGCGGGCGCGGCGTCGAGGAGGAGGACGGTCCGGGCGCGGCCGGCAGCAACGAGCGGGCCGACCTGGCCGGCCGGATCGCCGTCTCGCTCACCGTGCTCGGCGCGGCGCTGCACGCGGGCGGGATCGTCGCCCGCGGCCTCTCGGTCTCGCGCTGGCCGTGGGGCAACATGTACGAGTTCTCCTGCGCCTTCGCCTTCGCCATGACGGCGGCGTACCTGGTGCTGCTGGCCACGAAGAAGAACGTCCGCTGGCTCGGCCTGCCGGTCGTCCTCGCGGGGCTGCTGACCCTCGGCATCGCCACCACGGTGCTGTACACCGACTCCGAGCAGCTCGTCCCGGCGCTGCACTCGCCGTGGCTGGCGATCCACGTGTCCACCGCGATCTTCTGCGGCGGCGCCTTCTACGCGGCGTTCATCGCGACGCTGCTGTACCTCGGCAAGGACTCGTTCGACAAGCGCATGGCGGCCGGCCTGACCACCGGTCCGCTGGGCACCTCGGCCTCGATCTGGCGCCGGCTGCCCGCCGCGTCGACCTTCGACAAGCTGTCCTACCGGATCAACGCCCTGGTCTTCCCGCTGTGGACCTTCACCATCATCGCGGGCGCGATCTGGGCCGAGGCGGCCTGGGGCAAGTACTGGGAGTGGGACCCGAAGGAGACCTGGTCGTTCATCACCTGGGTCGCCTACGCCTGCTACCTGCACGCCCGCGCGACGGCCGGCTGGAAGGGCCGCAAGGCCGCCTACCTGGCGCTGGCGGCGTTCGCCTGCTGGCTCTTCAACTACTACGGCGTGAACATCTTCGTCACCGGAAAGCACTCCTACGCGGGGATCTGACCGGGGCACACGATGACCCACCGGCCCGGCTCTCTCCCACAGGTAGCCGGGCCGATGTGCAGGGGTAGTGCGTGCCGGCCGCCGGTCGGTGCGAGAGGGAATTGAGGAGGAAATCGCGCAATGGAGTGCGACGAGGTCATGCTGACCGTCCGAATCACCGCCGCCGAGCGCATGCTGCTCCGCAGGCTCGCCCAGGGACACCGGAGCGACGTGTCCGAGGTGGTGTCCGACGCGCTGCTGGACATCATCCCCACGCTCAGCGCACCGGGGGACGCCTACCGGCTGCTGGGGGCGCTGGCCATGCCCGCGCCGTGCGCCCTGACGGTCTGGCTGCCGACCGCGCTGGCCGACCTGCTGGTGCCGGGCGCGGCCCGGATCGCGCAGATCACCGACGTCCGGGTCGAGTCGGCCAGTGCCGCCCTGGGCGCGGCGCTGCGGTTGTGGCTGGCCCAGGACCCGGTCCGGCTGGCGACCAATCTCAGCGTGATGCACGCGGGCCGGCCAGCCGCACTGGTGGCCGCCTGACGGGGACGAGCCCCCGACGGGGACGAGCCGCCCGTCGCGGACCGGCCACCCGGCGGGGGATCAGCTCGCCAGCGGCAGCCGGGTGCCGCCGAGACCCGGCGCGGCGGGGCGGCCCTCGTAGGCCTCCCGCCGGGCCGGCACCCTCGGGCCCTCGGCCGGCCCGTCCAGGGGTGCGGTGAGCAGCAGGCACTCGGCCGCCGGCCGGCCGTCCTGGAGCAGCTGGACCCGTACCGCCAGCCGGCCGTCCGCCGCGGTCGGCCCGGCAGCCGGCCCGGCGGTCGGTTCGGGGACCGGTTCGGGGACCGCCCGGACGAAGCAGGGCCGGTCCAGCTCGATGTAGCGGTCGAAGGAGGTCACCAGCTCGACCGGCACCACCGGTTCGGGGTGGCGCAGCCGCTGGGCGGCCTGCCGGGCGGCCTCCAGCACCAGCATGCCGGGCACGTGGTCCAGCTCGTGGTCGAACAGCACCGGGTGGGTGGCGTCGGCCCGCAGCAGCCAGGTGTCCGGGGCCAGGGTCGGGCCGAGCACCACGTCGGCGGGCTGCGCGCGGCCGACCAGCTCGGGTGCGGCGGGTGCCGGCAGGAGCGGTGGGGCGGTGCGCCGCGCGGGCCCGCGCAGCCGGGCGTACGAGGCGGGGGAGAGCACCCGCAGCCGGCCGCTGCCGCGGCCGATCGGCCGGCCGTCCCGGGTGACGTCGACGCGGACCCGCAGGGAGACCAGTTCGCCGTGCCGCATCCGGACGTCCTCGCAGCCGACGGTCAGCATCAGCGAGGCGGGGCCGGCGGTGACGGCCAGGCCCGGCAGTCCGGGTTCGTGGAGCGCGTAGGAGAGGTCCTCCATCACGAAGTGGTGGCCGCGCGGCACCCCGAACCCGGCGTGGCCGATCAGCAGTCCGGTCTGCCGGATCGTTTCGGCGAGCAGCACCGGGTCGTGGTAGCGGTCCCCGGGCAGCCGGTAGAAGCCGTGCAGCCGGGGCCACTGGGCGCCGAGCAGGAAGTCGTACGGGCCGGTGGCCTGCCAGCCGGTGAGGAACACCTCGGACACCGAGGCGCGGTGCACCAGGTGCCGGGAGACGGTCCGGTCGTGGAAGTCGTAGCCGGTCGCGGGGCCGTCGTGGAAGTCGAAGCCGCCACCGCTGCCCGGGCCGGGGCGGGCGTACGGGCCGTGCGGGTCCGGCTCTACGATCGATGGCATGACGGGCCCCCGCTTCAGGGTGTCGGTCGGAGCGGCCGCCACGGCCGTCCGAGCAAAACATACATACCACCCGGTTTGTGTTTTGCGACTGGGGGTGCCCGGGCCGCATTCCCCGGCCCGATCACGCTACCTGCCCCGTGGGCTGGGGGAATGCCCGTTGAGGGGGTCCCGGACCATCGATGGGGGTCCGTCCCCGCTGGACGGCGGGGGCGAAGCAGGCGCTAGATTAGATACCAACCATGCGGTTTCGGAGGGTGCCGTCCGCATGCGAGCGCCGCCTCCGCAGGGGCCGCGCCGACAGCAGCCGGGTGGGGCGGGGATCGCGCCCGGCCGAGTCCGGAGGGGGCCAGTGGTCAAGCAGGAACGGGCTGGGCGGACCCGGCAGGCCGTACTGCTCGCCGCCGCGGAGACCTTCGCGCGCGTGGGCTTCGAGGCCGCCAGCCTGGTCGACATCAGCCGGCGGGCCGGGGTGAGCAAGGGGGCCCTCTACTTCCACTTCGTTTCCAAGCAGGCCCTCGCCGACGGGGTGCGCTGCGCCTCCGGACGGGAGGTCGGCTCGGCCGCGCTGCGCGCGCTGCGGGCCGACGGCCCGGCGCTCCAGGGCCTGATCGACTTCACGCACGAGCTGGCCCGGATGCTGCGCGAGGACGTGGTGGTGCGGGCCGGCGTCCGGCTCGGCCGGCCGGGGCCGCGCCGGGACGGTGCCCAGGAGGGGCCGGAGGGCCGGCCGGTTCCGGTGGCCCCCGATGTCGCCTGGCGCAGCCTCACAGCCGTCGTGCACCGGCTGCTGGACCGGGCCGCCGAGGCCGGCGAGCTGTGCCCCGGGGTGGACCGGCGGGCCGCCGCCGAACTGCTCACCGCGGTGGCGGCCGGCCAGGTGCTGCTCGCGGGCGAGGAGACCGGCCGGCCCGGTCCGGAGGCCGTGAGCAGGCTCTGGACGGCGGCGCTGCCGGCCCTGGTGGCGGCGGAGCGGCGGGAGGGCTACCGGGTCTGAGCCGGCCGCCGTGGCCGCCCCGCCCCGGCGGCCCGGCCGCGCCCGGTCGAGCCCGGCGGCCCGGCCGCACCTGGCGGCTCAGGCGCGCTCGGCGACGCTCAGCCGGGCGAGCGCGTGCGGCTGGACCAGGCCGGGCAGCAGCAGCGTCCAGAGGTCGGACAGCCGCTGGACCAGGTCCTGCCGGTCGGCCAGCACCTGGGAGCTCAGCTGGATGCCGGTGACAGCCCCGGTGATCACCCCGGCGGCCGCGGTCAGGTCGACGCCCGGATGGAGGTCGCCGGCCTCCCGGGCGTGCTCCAGCAGGTCGCGGACCGTGTCCATCCAGCCCTGGTAGGCCGCGAGCTGCGGCTGGGTGAAGCTGCCGTGCTCGATCGTCAGCCGGATGCTGCCGCGCACCAGCGGGTCGGTCTGGAGCGCGCGGGCGAAGGCGTAGCCGAGGTCGATCAGGTTCTGCACCGGGCTGTCCGAGGCCGGTGTCCAGCCGGAGATGAAGACGCCCTGTCCCTCGATGACGGCGAGCGCCAGCTCCTCCTTGGAGCGGAAGTGGAAGTACAGCGCGCCCTTGGTGACGCCGGCCCGGTCCAGGATCTCGGACATCGTGGCGGCGGCGTAGCCCCGCTCGTCGAACACCTCGGCCGCGGCGACGAGTACCGCCTGGCGGGTCGCCAGTGCGCGGGCCTGCCTGGCCATCGCAGCCTCCCTGGAGTGTTCTGGTCTCGGCAGCGGCCGATCCTATGGGGGCGGACGGGGCGGCGGACGCATACCGTCCAGTAGGCATCCTACCGAGCCCTCCGCGGGCCCTTCCGGCCCCGGGCGGCCGGGCGGGGGCCGCTCCGGTGCGGCCCCGGGCAATGCCGGACGGCCGGTCACCCGGGCGGGGTGACCGGCCGTCGGCTCGGGCCGTGGGCCGTCAGGCGGCCTGCTGCCAGCTGAACGGCGAGTAGTACGCCGGGCGGCGCTCCAGGCGCTGCCAGTTGGCGATCGGCTCGATCGGCGCGGCGGCGGCGGCCTGCTGCGCGGCGGCGGCGCGCGCGGCGAGGACGGCGGTCAGGGCGGCGAGTTCCTCGTCGGTGAGACTGCCGCGGACGATGCGGACGAGGGGTTCGGCGGAAGCGGTCATGTCCTGGTTTCTCCCCCGGTTGCTGCGGTCTGAGGTGGGTGCCCGGTGTGTACGGGCGGTTGCTGCGGGGCGCGTGCGGTGCGCACGCGCGGCGGAGCGCGCCGCTACATCGGCGGGTTGCCGTGCTTGCGGCTGGGCAGGTCGGCGTGCTTGGTGCGGAGCATGGCCAGGGCGGAAGAGATCACCTGGCGGGTCTCGGCCGGGTCGATGACGTCGTCCACGAGGCCGCGCTCGGCCGCGTAGTACGGGTGCATCAGCTCGTTCTTGTATTCCTTGATCTTCTGGGCGCGCATGGCGTCCGGGTCCTCGGCGGCGTTGATCTCGCGCCGGAAGATGACGTTGGCCGCGCCCTCGGCGCCCATGACGGCGATCTCGTTGGTGGGCCAGGCGTAGGACAGGTCGGCGCCGATGGAGCGGGAGTCCATGACGATGTAGGCACCGCCGTAGGCCTTGCGCAGGATCAGCGAGATGCGCGGCACGGTGGCGTTGCAGTACGCGTACAGCAGCTTGGCGCCGTGCCGGATGATGCCGCCGTGCTCCTGGTCGACGCCGGGCAGGAAGCCGGGGACGTCGAGCAGGGTGACCAGCGGGATGTTGAAGGCGTCGCACATCTGGACGAAGCGGGCGGCCTTCTCGCTCGCGTTGATGTCCAGCACGCCGGCCAGCGACTGCGGCTGGTTGGCGATGATGCCGACGACGTGGCCGTCGATCCGGGCGAGCACGCAGAGCACGTTGGTGGCCCAGCGCTCGTGGACCTCCAGGTACTCGCCGTGGTCGACGATCTCCTCGATGACCTTGCGCATGTCGTACGGGCGGTTGCCGTCGGCGGGCACCAGGTCCAGCAGGCTGTCGTTGCGCCGCTCGACCGGGTCCTCGCTCATCACGGACGGCGGCATCTCGCGGTTGTTCTGCGGCAGCAGCGACAGGAGGTAGCGGACCTCCTCGATGCAGGACTGCTCGTCGTCGTAGATGAAGTGGGCGACACCGGAGACGCCGGCGTGCACGTCCGCACCGCCGAGGCCGTTCTGGGTGATCTTCTCGCCGGTCACCGCCTGGACCACGTCCGGGCCGGTGATGAACATCTGCGAGGTCTCGCGGACCATGAAGACGAAGTCGGTCAGCGCGGGGGAGTACGCGGCGCCGCCGGCGCACGGGCCGAGCATCACCGAGATCTGCGGGATGACGCCGGAGGCCTTGGTGTTGCGCTGGAAGATGCCGCCGTAGCCGGCCAGGGCGGTGACGCCCTCCTGGATGCGGGCGCCGGCGCCGTCGTTCAGCGAGACCAGCGGGGCGCCGGCCGCGATGGCCATGTCCATGATCTTGTGGATCTTCTGCGCGTGGGCCTCGCCCAGCGCGCCGCCGAAGATCCGGAAGTCGTGCGCGTACGTGAAGACGGTGCGCCCGTGGACGGTGCCCCAGCCGACGATCACGCCGTCGGTGTGCGGCTTCTTGGCCTCCAGGCCGAAGCCCTGGGCGCGGTGCCGGCGCAGCGGCTCGACCTCCTGGAAGGAGCCCTCGTCCAGCAGCAGCTCGATGCGCTCGCGAGCGGTCAGCTTGCCCTTGGCGTGCTGGGCCTCGGTGGCCTTGTCGCTGGGGCCGCGGCGCACCTTCTCGCGCAGCTCGTGCAGCTCGGCGACCCGCCCGCGGGCGTCGGCCGGGACCTCGGGGACCTCGCCGTCGACCGGCGCCTCATGCACAACCGTCATCTCGAACCACTCCAAGGGTGAGGGAACTGTCCGACAGCCAACGTCTGCTGTGCCCCCGGCTGCGAATCACTTTCTTCACTTATGACTGTACGAGGGGCCGTGCGCTGGTTTCGGCGTCGATTCCGTACAAGGTCGGGTTCGTTTAGCTGTCAGGCCTGTACAGAAGCTGTCGGTTCGGTCACTGAGCGCTCGGTGTTCGGTTGGATACCGGGGGTTGTCGGACAGATGATGGTCCGATGATCTGAGCATGAAGAAAAGCGCAGGTCAGGGCCGTCTTCCAGTAATGTAGGCCGGTCCTCTTGGGCCCCGCTCAAGGTCCGCTCAAGCCCGGCGGGCAGGGGGGCGCCGTTCGGGTTAGGGGTTGCGCAGTCGTAGGGAAGCGCCAAAAATGCCGCAGCCCACCCCGCGCGGTGGGGGTGGGCTGTCCGAGCGAGCGGGCGGACCTGCGCCGATCAGCCCTTGCGGCCGTCCTCGGGCTCGTCGCCGTCGCGCAGCTCGCGCTCGCGGCGGCGCAGGTCGGCCTCCCACTGCTTGAGCATGTCCTCGTGGTCTTTGTTGCTCTTCTTCAACGAGGCGAGGAACTCGGGGTCGTCGTCCGGAGCCAGCGGGCGCCCGCCGCGCGGGGCGGGACGGCCCGGGCGGTCCTCGGTCGGGTAGCCCGGCCCGGCCCCCGCGGGCGCGGTCCGCAGGAAGCCGCGCTGCTTGCCGGCGATCAGCCAGGCGATCGGGCCCAGCGGCGGGAAGAGCAGCACGATCAGCACCCAGACCACCTTGGGCAGGTGCTTCACCTCGTCCTCGGGCGTGGTCAGGCAGTCCACGAACGCCCAGACCCAGAGCGCGAGCGGAAGGACGATGGTCAGAAGAATCCTCGGCACGGCTGGGATCTCCCCCCGGGCGACGACGGCGGCGGGCGCCTTCCAGGGGCCCTTGACCGGGCCAGGCTATCGGGTGGCGGATACTGACAGGCATGGCATACGACGATCTCCGCTCGTTTCTCCGGGCCCTCGACCGCGAGGGCGACCTCAAGCGCATCAAGGCGGAGGTGGACCCGCACCTGGAGATCGGCGAGATCGTCGACCGGGTGCAGAAGGCCAAGGGCCCGGCCCTGCTCTTCGAGAACGTCAAGGGCTCGTCGATGCCGCTGGCGATGAACGTCTTCGGCACCGAGCGGCGGCTGGCCAAGGCGCTCGGCCTCAAGGGCCCGGACGACATCTCCGAGAAGATCGCCGGCCTGCTCAAGCCCGAGCTGCCGCAGGGCTTCACCGGCTTCCGGGACGCCTTCGGCAAGCTCGCCTCGATGGCGCACGTCCCGCCCCGGCACGTGAAGTCCGGTGACGCCCCGGTGCAGGAGGTCGTGCTCACCGGCGACGACGTCGACCTGGACGCGCTGCCCGCCCTGTTCACCTGGCCGCTGGACGGCGGGTCCTTCTTCAACCTGGGCCTGACCCACACCAAGGACCCGGACAGCGGCATCCGCAACCTGGGCCTCTACCGGCTCCAGCGGCACGACCGCCGCACCATCGGCATGCACTGGCAGATCCACAAGGACAGCCGCAACCACTACGCGGTGGCGGCCAAGCGGGGCGAGCGCCTCCCGGTCGCGATCGCCTTCGGCTGCCCGCCGGCCGTCACCTACGCGGCCACCGCGCCGCTGCCCGGGGACATCGACGAGTACCTCTTCGCGGGCTTCATCGCCGGGGAGCGGGTCCGGATGGTCGACTGCAAGACGGTGCCGCTCCAGGTCCCGGCCGACGCCGAGGTGGTCGTGGAGGGCTGGCTGGAGCCCGGCGAGATGCTGCCCGAGGGCCCGTTCGGCGACCACACCGGCTTCTACACCCCGCAGGAGCCGTTCCCGGCGCTGAAGATCGACTGCGTGACGATGCGCCGCCGTCCGATCCTCCAGTCCATCGTGGTCGGCCGCCCGCCGACGGAGGACGGCCCGCTGGGCAAGTTCACCGAGCGGTTCTTCCTGCCGCTGCTGAAGATCATCATCCCGGACATCGTCGACTACGACCTGCCCGAGGCCGGCGGCTTCCACAACTGCGTGATCGTCTCGATCGACAAGAAGTACCCCAAGCACGCCCAGAAGACGATGCACGCGATCTGGGGCGCGCACATGATGTCGCTGACCAAGCTGATCATCGTGGTGGACTCCGACTGCGACGTGCACGACTACCAGGAAGTCGCCTGGCGGGCCTTCGGCAACGTCGACTACAGCCGCGACCTCACCGTGGTCGAAGGCCCGGTCGACCACCTGGACCACGCCTCGTACCAGCAGTTCTGGGGCGGCAAGGCCGGCATCGACGCGACCCGCAAGCTGCCCGAGGAGGGCTACACCCGCGACGGCGGCTGGCCGGAGATGGTCTCCTCGGACCCGGCCACGGCCGCGCTGGTGTCGCGCCGCTGGAAGGAGTACGGACTGTGAGCACGGCCGCCGCCGAGACCCCCGGGCGCACCAAGGCGTTCCTGCGCCTGGTGGCGTTCGAGCACTCGGTCTTCGCGCTCCCGTTCGCGTACATCGCCGCGCTGACGGCCATGTTCCTCGCCGACGGGCGGGTGCACTGGGGCGAACTGTTCGTCGTCACGGTCTGCATGGTCGGGCTGCGGACCTTCGCCATGGCGGCGAACCGGATCATCGACCGCGAGATCGACGCCCGGAACCCGCGCACCGCCACGCGTGAACTCGTCACCGGAGCGGTGTCGTTGAGGACCGCGTACGTCGGCTCGGCCGTCGCGCTGGTGGTCTTCCTCGGCGCGGCCGCGATGCTCAACCCGCTCTGCCTGGCGCTCGCGCCGATCGCCGTGGTGCCGATGGTGGTCTACCCGTACGGCAAGCGGTTCACGAACTTCCCGCAGGCGATCCTCGGCCTGGCCCAGGCGATGGGGCCGGTCGGCGCCTGGCTGGCGGTGACGGGCAGTTGGTCCTGGGACGCGGTCGTCCTCGGTGTGGCGGTCGGCATCTGGATCGGCGGCTTCGACCTGATCTACGCCTGCCAGGACGTCGAGTCCGACCGCGAGAACGGGGTCCGCTCGGTGCCCGCGCGCTACGGCGTCCCGGCGGCCATCCGCGGCGCGCGGGTGTGCCACCTCCTGACCACCCTCCTGCTGGGCTGGTTCGGGTTCCTGACGGACGCCGGCGTGGCCTTCTGGCTCGGCCTCGTGGTCGTCGCGGGCGCGTTCGTCTACGAGCACACCATCGTGAAGCCGAACGACCTGTCCAGGCTCAACCGGGCGTTCTTCCAGACCAACAGCTTCGTGGGGATCTCGCTGTTCTTCTTCGCCCTGGTCGACCTGGCCGTCCGCGGCCTCGGGATCTGACGCCCGGGCAACCGCCGCGAGGTGTACCGGCGTTACTGAACCGCCGGGCCGGGCGGGCCGGTTCAGCGGAACAGGGCGGCGTGGTCCGTCGCCCAGGCGTGGAAGCTGCGGGCGGGGTGGCCGGTGACGTCCCGGACCGTGGTGGTGGCCGGTTCGGGGGCGGAGAGGCGGGCGTGGACGAGGTCCAGGGCGCCGTCGACGGCGGCGGGGGCCCGGCCGGTGGCCGACAGCCGGCGGCGGGCGGTCTCGCGGGGGACCTCCTGCCAGGTGGCCGGGCGGCCCGCGGCCGCGCCGATGATCTCCACCTGCTCCGCCTGGGTGGGTGACTCCGGGCCGGTGAGGACGTACCGGGCCCCGTCGTGGCCGTCCTCGACCAGGGTGCGGACGGCGACCGCCGCGATGTCCCGCTCGTCCACCGGGTTCAGCCCGGCCGCGCCGCCGTAGCCCCGCACCACGCCCCCGGCCCTGATCTCCTCCGCCCACTGCAGCGCGGCGGCGAAGCCGTGCGCCCGCAGCACCGTGTGCCGTACCCCGCTGCCGGTGAGCAGCGCCTCGACCCCGCCCGCCGGCCGGCCGGGGCCGGCCGGCGACAGGAGCACCACCCGCCCGACCTCCCGGGCCAGCACGCCCACCGCCTCCGTGGCCCCGTCCGCCGTCGGGAACGGCCACCCCAGCAGGACGGCCCCGGCGCCCCGCACCGCCGCTTCCAGCGACGCCGGGGCGAGCAGGTCCCGCGGGGGCAGCGTCCGCACCCGTACTCCGGAGGCCGCGAGCTGCAGCCCGACGTGCCGTCCGACCGCCCCGGAGACGCCGATCACCAGCACCCGGGACGTGCCGTCAACTCGCTCATCTGTCATGCGTCGAACGTAAGCGAGAAGGATGAGACGCCCAATGCGTGCGGGTCTAGGGTCCATGCGTCAGCGTCTACCCGGCGCGTTCACCCGGCGCGCACCCGGCGCGTCCACCCGGGTGCGCGCCGGCCCGGTGCGCCGGCCCCGGCTCAGTTGTGCAGGAAGCCCTCCAGCGACACCGCCAGGGCCACCGGGGCCTCGTACATCGGGTAGTGCCCGCTGCCGCCGAGCTCCTCCAGCTCGGCGTTGGGGTAGTGGGCGAGGAAGGTTCCGCGCATCACCTCGGCGGTGAGGGCGAGGTCGTGCTCGCCGACGATCACCTTGACCGGCACCGGGTTGCCGTCGATCCGGCGCTGGAGGTCGGCCGTCGCCCAGTCGCGGACGTAGCCGCCGAAGGCCTCCGGGGTGGACAGCCGCAGGGACTGGTCGACCATGCGGTCGAGCCAGACCCGGCCGGCCCGCTGTCCGGTGACCAGGTCCAGGATGGCGAAGCGCTTCTCCCGGTCCTCGGCGGCGCCGTAGAACAGCGCCTCGCCCGCTTCGTCCAGGGGATACGCCCCGGCCGGCACCGGGGCCAGGCCGACCAGCTTGCGCACCCGCAGCGGCGCCTCGGCGAGCACCTGCTGGGCCGCCTTGCCTCCCATCGAGTGGCCCACCAGCGAGAAGCGGTCCCAGCCGAGCTGGTCGGCCAGGGCGAGCGCGTCGGAGGCGATCTCGGCGAGGGTGTACGCGCCGGGGACGTCCTTGCGCTGCCCGTAGCCGCGGTAGTCGAGGAAGGCGTAGCTGAAGGCGTCGCCGTCGAGGTAGTCGAGGAACGGGCCCCAGCCCTCGCTGGTGCCGAACCAGTCGTGCAGGACCAGGACGTGGTGGTCGCCGGTGCCGGTCGAGCGGTGAGGGATCGTCATGCCAACGGTCGTTCCCCGCGAACCGCCCGCCCGAACGGACGGTGCGCGGGGGGACGGGCGGCCGCCGCTCGCCGGGAGGTCCCGGTGCCGGGCGGTGCCCCGCGCCGTGGGGCTCACCGGTCGAGTGAACTCAGGTCGAGTGGACTCAGGCGTCGCGCCGGGCGAAGGCCGGGGCGTGCTCGGGGAGCGGGCCGAAGGCGATCAGGCGGGACAGCAGCAGCGGGAAGCCGGGGACGTACCGGGCGAGCCGCACCAGCCGGGTGGGCGGGCCGGCCTGCCGGCCGGTGAGGACCGGCTCGAACATCACGTGGTGCAGGACCTGCTGCACCCCCTGCATGATCACGGTCGGCCGCCACCGGCGGTGCTGGACCCGGGCCAGGGCCGCCACGGTCGGGCGTCCGCGCCGCAGCGGTCCGGCGAGCAGGGTGGCGGCCGCGACGGCGTCCTGGATCGCGAGGTTGATGCCCACCCCGCCGGCCGGGGACATCGCGTGGGCGGCGTCGCCGATCAGCAGCAGCCCGTCCCGGTGCCAGCGGTTCAGCCGGTTGAGCCTGACGTCGAGCAGGTGGACGTCGTCGAGGCCGGCCAGTTGGTCGACCCGGTCGGCGTACTGGGGCAGCAGTTCGGCGATCCGGGCGCGGAACCGTTCGATGCCCTCGGCGCGCAGCTGCGGGTCGGCGCCCTTGGCGCGGAAGTAGGCGATCTGGAAGTAGTCGGCCCGGGCGAAGCTCAACGCCAGGTCGCCGTGGCCGAAGCCGGGGACGAGGCTGGGCGGCAGGCTCTGCTCGTGGGTGTGCCGGGGCAGCCGGAACCACCAGGTGTCGAAGGGCACCGGGAACTCCTCGGGCACCAGGCCGGCCGCTCGGCGCAGGGTGGAGTGCCGGCCGTCGGCGGCGACGGTGAGGTCGGCGTGGAGCTCGCCCTCCTCGCCGTCCCGGGTGCGGTACCGGACGCCGGTCACCCGGCCGGCGCCGTCCCGGAGCAGGCCGGTCGCCTCGGTGTTCATCCGCAGGGTGAAGGCGGGTTCCCGCCCGGCCTCCTCGACCAGGAAGTTCAGCAGGTCCCACTGCGGGATCATGGCGATGTAGTTGTACGGGGGCCGCAGCCGCTCGTAGGCGCTCAGTGCGACGGGGCCGGCGTCGGGCGTCCGGACGACCAGGTTGCCGAGGCGGCTCTGCGGCAGGGCGGCGAACTTCGGTCCGAGGCCGAGTTCGTCCATCAGCCGCACGGTGGAGGCGTGGACGGTGTCGCCGCGGAAGTCGCGCAGGAAGTCCCGGTGCTTCTCCAGCACGGTCACCTCGACGCCGGCGCGTGCCAGCACCAGGCCCAGCATCATTCCGGCCGGCCCGCCCCCGGAGATCACGACGCTCATGGCTCTCCCCTTTCAGTGCTCGATCGATCACTGTCCGTATGGAACCTGCCTTTACAGAGTCTCTGGAACCGTTCCAGATGTCAAGCAGTACGATGCTCCACATGAAGGAGCTGGTGACGGCCGCCCTCACGGCGGCGAAGGAGCGGGGCCAGGACGTCGCCGACGTCCCGCTGACGGCGATCGCCACGACGGCCGGGATCTCCCGCAGCACGCTGCTGCGCCGGCTCGGCGGCTCCCGGGCCGCGCTGGACGAGGCGGTCCGGGAGGCGGGGGTCGACCCGGGCGGACGGCCGCCGGTGCGCGAGCGCGCGATCGAGGCGGCGGCGCTGCTGGTGGCCGAGCGGGGCCTGGCCGGGGTCACCCTGGACGCGGTGGCGGACCGGGCGGACTGCTCGCTGCCCAGCCTGCACACCGTCTTCGAGGGGCGGGACGGCCTGCTCGCCGCCGTCTTCGAGCGGCACTCCGCGCTGCCCGGCCTGGAGGCCCTCGCCGCCGACCCGCCGGAGCGCCTGGAGGACACCGTCCGGGCGCTGCACACCACCTTCGTCGCGGCCTTCGCGCACGAGCCGCGGATCGTCCCGGCGGTCTTCGCCGACCTGCTCGGCCGGCCGGACGGCCCCGCCGCCCGGGTGATGGCAGCCAACCTGCCGCGGACGCTCGACAGCCTCGACCGGCTGCTGCGGCCGCACGTGCGGGCGGGCCGGCTGAGACCGCTGCCCACCCCGGTGCTGATCCAGCTGCTGCTCGGCCCGCTGCTCAACCACGTCCTGATGCGGCCGGTGCTGGAGCCCGCCCTGGGGGCCGGGCTGCCCTCGATGGACGAGATCGTCGACATCTTCGTCGACGCCTACCTGCGGGCGGTCGCCGTCCCCGCGGCAGCATCCGGGAGCGACGGCGACACCCCCCGATGAGGACCGTGATCGGCAGGCCGCGGCGCCCGGCCCGCGGCCACCCGGCCCACCCCGCCTAGGAGATCCGCCGGATCCGCCGCACCGCGAGGAACACCAGCAGCGCGGTCAGGGCCAGGAACAGCCCCGACTCGATCCCCTGGAAGGTCCAGAACCGGTCGGCGGGCTGGTACTCCATCGCGTTGGTGTACGGCCCGGCGCCGAAGCCGTGTTCGGCCATGTTCCTGGCGCAGTCGGCGGCCCCCGGGTCCGTGGCCGGCGGGCAGCCGATCTGCCCGTCGTGCAGCACGGTCTCGCCGGCGCCGTTGCGCACCACCTGGTCGAAGACCCAGTCCCCGGCATAGCGGTTGGGGAGCAGTCCGCTCTCCGCCGCGTACGAGGCCGTCTTCGCCGGGAGGAGGTACGGGCGGACCGCCGTCTCGACCAGGACGCGCACCGCGGCGAACGCGGCGAGCGAGATCCCCATCGCGGGCAGCACCTTGCGGGCCGCCGTGCCGGTGTACACGCCGAGCGCCACCGCGAACAGGGTGTACGCGATCGGGGCGACGCCCTGGACGTCGAAGCTCAGGTAGCCCAGCCGGCCCTGGCCGGTGGCCGCGAAGGGGCCGAACCACCAGGCCACGCCCAGCGCGTACGCGACCGCGAGCAGCACCGCGGCGCCGCCCACCAGGCCGAACTTGGCGAGCACCCAGTGCCGCCGGCTGATCCCCTGGGTCCACACCAGGCGGTGGGTGCCGTTCTCCACCTCGCGGGCGACCAGCGGCGCGCCGAAGAACAGCCCGACCAGGACCGGCAGCAGGACGAACAGGACGGCGACGTAGAGGAGTCCGCCGTACTGGTTCTGGAAGCGCTGATTGAGGCCCTCGCAGCCGCCGGCCCCGGTCAGCAGGCTCTCGTGGCCGAGCTTGGCGAGGCAGGAGCCGAGGCCGCTGCGGTCGAGGGCGCCGCGCATCGCGAGGCCGGTGGGCACCATCACGGCGGCCAGCGCGGCCAGGGCGGCGAGCGTCCAGAACAGTTGCTTGCGGTGCTGGCGCCAGATCAGCCAGGTCATGCCGCCACCTCCGGGGAGAACCGGGTGTCGCCCGCGCCCAGGTAGGCGAGGACGAGGTCCTCCAGGGTCACCGGGTGGACGGTCCAGACGCTCTCGTCCACCGGCCCGTCGGTGCGCACCAGCAGGGTGGACTGGCGCTCGGTGTGGCTGGCCTGGATGACGGCGGCCACTCCCGGTACGGACTCCGTGCCGGTCCGGGGGCCGGTGATCCGGCAGTGCTCGGCGAGCAGGTCGTCCACCGCACCCGTCAGTTGGACCTGCGCGGTGTTCAGGACGACCAGGTGGTCGCAGACCCGTTCCAGGTCGGCGAGCAGGTGCGAGGAGAGCAGCACGGTGGTGCCGCTCTCGGCGACGGCGCCCATCAGTTCCTGCATGAACGCGTGCCGGGCCAGGGGGTCGAGGGCGGCCACCGGCTCGTCCAGCAACAGCAGTCGGGGCTGCTTGGCGAGCGCCAGGGCCAGTGCCACCTGGGCGCGTTGGCCGCCGGACAGCCGGCCGACCGGCTTGTCGAGGGGGATGCCGAGGCGGGTCAGCCGGTCGCGGGCGGGGGCGGCCTCCCAGTGGTGGTTGAGCTTGCCGCCCATGGTGATCAGCTCGTCCCCGGTGAAGTCCGGGTAGAGCGGGGTGTCCTGGGCGACGAATCCGATCCCGGCCAGCGCCGCGACGCCCTGCCGGGGGTCGCGGCCGAACACCCGGACCTCGCCGGCGTCCGGTTCGAGCAGTCCGACGGCCAGGTGCAGCAGGGTGGACTTGCCCGCCCCGTTCGGGCCGACCAGTGCGGCGATCCGTCCGGCCGGGAGCTGGAGCGAGCAGCCCTCCAGTGCCCAGGCCTTGCCGTACCGCTTGCCCAATTCGCGTGCTTCCAGCGCGACTTCCGTCATGTCTTCCCCCTGTTGAGTGTTGCCCGCATCGTGGTGTCGATCAGCGCGGCGATGTCCTCGTGGGTGAGCCCGGCGGTCTCGGCCTTGCGCAGCCAGGCCACCAGGTCCTCGCGCAACTCGGCCTGGTTGGCCAGCGCGGGGCCGGCCAGTGTGCCGACCAGGAAGGTCCCCACACCGGGCCGGCCCTCGGCGAGCCCCTCCAACTCCAGTTCCCGGTAGGCCTTGAGGACGGTGTTGGGGTTGATCGCCAGGGCGCGCGCCACCTCGCGGACCTTCGGCAGCTGGTCGCCGGGCCGGGCCAGTCCGACCCGCAGGGCCTGCTTCACCTGGAGCACGAGCTGCATGTAGGTGGCGACCCGCGAGCGGCTGTCGAGGACGAACTCGATCACTAGTTGTTCTCCTGTCTTATGACAGTAAGACAGGATGGGCGAGCGAAGGTCAAGTCGTCAACCGGAGAAAGGTGTTGACGATCGGTAGGTTGTGCGCGAAAGGCCGTGGTCAGCCCAGGATCAGCCGGTCGCCGACCCGTAGGCGACCCGGGGCGGCGACCTCGGCGAGCGCGTCCAGCCGCCCGCCGTGGGCGTGCACGACGGCCTTGAGGATCTCGGGCGCGTGCGGAAGCCCGGGCTGCGGGGCACCCGTCATCGCGCAGCGCTCGCTGGAGGCGACGAAGGAGAGCCGGGCACTGCCGGGGGCCTCGCCGGACGCCTGGCGGCCGAGCCAGGCGTCCTCGACGAACGGCGGGGTGCCGGGCGGGGTGCGCAGCACGATGTTGGGGCGGAACCGGCGCTCGTCGATCACGGCGAAGGGGACGGCCTCGCGGACCCAGTCCAGGGTGGCGGTGCTGAGCACGCTGACCGGCAGCCGGTCGAAGTGCGACACGGCGTCCTCGCGGGCGAGTTCGACGTCCTCGCGCTGGAGGTAGGCGCGCAGGAAGGCGTTCGGCCGGTCGACCGGGCGGCCGAGCGGATCGAACAGTTCGGGGCCGTCGATCCGGTGGCCGAGCCGGGCGGAGAGGCGGAGCAGGCCGTCCATCCGGCGGAAGCGGCGGGTGTTCTTGCCCGAGCCGAGCTTCCCGGCCGCGTCGCGGACGGCGTAGAGGCGGTCGCCGGCCAGGCCGCGTCCGTCCACCTCGACGGAGTCGAGCCGCTCGCCGCCGGTGGACTTCACGGGGTAGCGCCAGAGTCGCTCGATCACTCCGATGATCTCAGCCATGGCCGGAAAGCGTACTGGCGTTGACGGGGGATGGTCTAGACCAAGTCCCGGGACTCCGCTCGCCGGTTCAGCCCAGCCGGGCCACCGCCCGCACCGGTGCGCCGTCCGCCGCGACCAGCCGCAGCGGGAACAGCGAGACCTCCACCGGCAGGCCGGCCTCCTGGGCCGCCAGCAGCGGCCGCAGGTCGGTCAGGTTCTCGGCGATCACCCCGCCGCCGGACGCCCCCAGCAGCACCCGGTGGGCGGCCAGCGTGGGCTCCTCGGCGGTGCCGTGGTCGTGCTCGTCGGTGAGGTCGGCGAGCAGGGCGGCCACCGTGGGATCGCCCGGGCCCGGGTCGGGGGTCGGGTCGACGCTGAGCGCGTCCACCCCGACCGTCCGCACCCCGGCGGCGACGATGGCCTCGGCGGCGGCGGGGGTCAGGCTGGGGTGGGCGAGGTAGGCGTCGGTGCCCCAGTGCCGGGCCCAGCCGGTGGCCAGCAGCAGGACGGTTCCCTCGGCGGCCCGCTCCAGCGCGGGCGCCAGCAACTCGGGGGTGACGGCCGTCCGGGGCTCCAGCCCGCGCAGGTCGGCGACCACGGCCGGGCCGGTGAACCGCTCCAGCGGCAGCCCGTCCAGGGTCGGCCAGGTGACGTCCACGTGGTACGGCGCGTCCACGTGCGTCCCGGACTGCGAGCCGAGGTGCAGGGCCAGCACGTTCACCCCGGCGGTGGCGGTGGTGAGCGCGGGCTCCAGCAGGACGGCCGGGTCGCCGGGGTAGACGGGCATCGCGGTGGTCACCTGATGGGTGAGGTCGACGAGGGTCGCTGCCATGCGGCCCATCCTTCCAGGGGTCGGGGCTCCTGGACCCCCTCCCGGCCGGCCCGGGCCGAACGCGCAGGTCGAGGCGGGTCAGAATTGCCCCATGGGAACTGCGAAGCGTCAGCCGTGGGTGGTCGGGGTCTCGGGTGCGTCGGGGACGCCGTACGCGGCCTCGGTGATCCGCGCGCTGCTGGCCGCCGGCGAGGCGGTGGACCTGATCGTCAGCCGCGCCGCCCGGCTCACCATCCTGGACGAGACCGGCATCTCCTTCCGGGACGCCCACTGGCGCGCCGACCTGGCCGCCTGGCTCGGGAGCGACCGGGGCCTGGACGACGTCCGCTACTGGCCCGCCGGGGACTTCGCGGCCGGCCCGTCCAGCGGCTCCTACCCGGCCAAGGGCATGCTCGTGGTGCCCGCGACCACCGGCGCGGTGGCCGGGATCGCGCTCGGCCTGAGCAAGGACCTGCTGCAGCGCGTGGCCAGCGTCACCCTCAAGGAGCGCCGCCCGCTCGTCGTCTGCGTGCGCGAGACACCACTCAACGGGGTGACGTTGAAGCACTTGGTGGAGCTCGACGCGCAGGGGGCGGTCGTCCTGCCCGCTTCGCCCGGTTTCTACGCCGGCGGCTCCACCGTGCGCGAGCTCGTGGATTTCGTGGCCGGGCGGGTGCTGGACGCCGTCGACGTGCCGCATTCCCTGTACCTGCGCTGGGAAGGGGAGTTGGGCGCGGCCGCCCGCAGGACGGCCGGCGGCGACGGCGCTCCGGCTGAGGGGGAGTAAGGAGACCGGGGGCGGGAGAGTATCTTCTCTGCGATATCCGGGTCGGTCGGCGCAGGGCGCCTTTGAATCCGGATAATGATCTGTGGGTCTGGCGAGGTTCGGAAGGACGCGGACGGTATATGGACACGGTGGACAGACAGCTCATCCAGGCGCTCCGGGAGAACGGCCGCGCGTCCTACGCCGAGTTGGGCCGCCTGGTCGGGCTCTCCGGCCCGAGCGTCACGGACCGGATCAACCGCCTGGAGCAGGCCGGGGTCATCACCGGCTACCGGGCGACGGTCAACCCGGCCTCGCTCGGCTTCGGCGTGACGGCCCTGATCGGCCTTCAGCTCACCGACGCCGCGGACCACGAGGACGTGGCGTTCCGGCTGAAGGACCTCAACGAGGTCGAGGACTGCTGGTTCATCGCCGGTGACGACTCGTACATGCTGAAGGTCCGGGTGGCCGACGTGGCCGGCCTGGAATCGGTGGTCAAGCGGATCTCGGGCACGAAGGGCGTGGCCCGAACCCGCACCACCGTCGTACTCTCCACGAAGTGGGAAAACCGGGTGAGTGAACTTCCTCCTGTAGGAGAGTGACGCATGGCGCTGGTCGGTCTGGAGGAGCTGCGGGCGGCTCGGCAGCGGATCGCGGGGGTCGCCGTGCGCACCCCCCTGGTTCCCGCCCCCTGGGCGGCCGAGGGGGAACGGCGGCTCTGGCTGAAGCCCGAGAACCTCCAGCCGACCGGGGCGTTCAAGACCCGCGGCGCCTACAACCGGCTGGCCGCGCTCACCGAGGACGAGCGCGCCCGGGGCGTGGTCGCCCAGTCCAGCGGCAACCACGCGCAGGCGGTGGCGTACGCGGCCCGGACGCTCGGCATCAAGGCCGTGATCGTGATGCCGGACACCTCGCCCGCGGTGAAGGTGGACGCCACCCGCTCGTTCGGCGCCGAGGTGATCCTGGTCCCGCCGGAGGAGCGGGACACCCTGCCCGCCGAGCTGGCCGGGAAGCACGGCTACGTCTGGGTCCCGCCGTACGACGACCCGTTCATCATCGCGGGCCAGGGCACGGTCGGCCTGGAGATCGCCGAGGACGCCCCGGCCGAGCTGGACACCGTCCTGGTGCCGGTCAGCGGCGGCGGCCTGATCGGCGGGACGGCGGCCGCGCTCAAGCTCACCCGCCCCGGCATCCGGGTGATCGGCGTGGAACCCGAGCTGGCCGCCGACGCCCGGGCCAGCCTGCGGGCCGGCCGCCGGGTCGAGTGGCCGGTCGCCGACACCTACCGGACCATCGCGGACGGGCTGCGCACCCCGTCGCTCGGCGTGCTGCCGTTCGAGCACGTCACCGCCTACGTGGACGACATCGTCACCGTCACCGAGGACGAGATCCGCGCCACCGTGGCCGTGCTGGCCCGCCGCGGCCGGCTGGTCGCCGAGCCCTCCGGGGCGGTCGCCCCGGCCGCCTACTTCCACCGCGCCGCCGAGACCGGGGGCCAGGCGGTGGCGGCCGTGGTCAGCGGCGGCAACATCGACCCGACACTGCTCGCAGAGCTGCTCTCGGCATAGGCGTACGCTCATTCCGGCAAGGAATCGAATGTCGGAGGAGGCGGGTCACCGCATGGACGCAGGGCTCAAGCGCGAGCTGGAGGCGAAGGTCTACGCGGGTGAGCGGCTGACCCGCGAGGACGGGATCGCGCTCTACGAGAGCGACGACCTGGCCTGGCTGGGCGGGCTGGCCCACCACGTGCGGACGCGGAAGAACGGCGACGTCGTCCACTTCAACGTCAACCGCCACCTCAACATGACCAACGTGTGCAACGCGTCCTGCGCGTACTGCTCGTTCCAGCGCAAGCCGGGCGAGAAGGACGCGTACACGATGCGCATCGAGGAGGCCGTCCGCCTCGCCAAGGCGATGGAGGTCGAGTCCCTCACCGAGCTGCACATCGTGAACGGCCTGCACCCGACCCTGCCGTGGCGCTACTACCCGCGCTCGCTGCGGGAGCTGAAGGCGGCGCTGCCGAACGTCTCGCTGAAGGCCTTCACCGCCACCGAGATCCACTGGTTCGAGAAGATCAGCGGCCTGTCCGCCGACGAGATCATGGACGAGCTGATCGACGCCGGCCTGGAGTCGCTGACCGGCGGCGGCGCGGAGATCTTCGACTGGGAGGTCCGCCAGCACATCGTCGACCACGACACCCACTGGGAGGACTGGTCGCGGATCCACCGCCTCGCGCACAGCAAGGGCCTCAAGACGCCGGCCACCATGCTGTACGGCCACATCGAGGAGCCCCGCCACCGGGTGGACCACGTGCTGCGGCTGCGCGAGCTCCAGGACGAGACCGGCGGCTTCCAGGTCTTCATCCCGCTGCGCTACCAGCACGACTTCCACGACTCCAAGGACGGCGTCGTGCGCAACAAGCTGATGGCCCGCACCGAGATGGCCACCGGCGCCGAGGCGCTGAAGACCTTCGCGGTCTCCCGGCTGCTCTTCGACAACGTCCCGCACGTCAAGGTCTTCTGGGTGATGCACGGCGTCGCCACCGCCCAGCTGGCGCTCAGCCACGGCGCGGACGACATGGACGGTTCGGTGGTCGAGTACAAGATCACCCACGACGCGGACAACTTCGGCACCCCGAACAAGCTCGGCCGCGACGACCTGCTCGGGCTGATCCGCGACGCGGGCTTCCGCCCGGTGGAGCGCAACACCCGCTACGAGGTCATCCGCGAGTACGACGGCCCGGACCCGATGCGCCGTGAGTCCCCGCAGGCGATGCGCCTCTGACCGCGTTCCGGTCCTCGAAGTCCTCTGCCGCCCCGGCCGTCCGTCGGCCCGGGCGGCGGTTGTCTTCACGGCCTCCGCACGGGGCCCGGGTTTACCAACGGGTACGGCGTTTGGCAGGATCGACGGCATGTCCGGTTCTGATCGTGCCACCGCGTACCCGCCGCACCAGCCGACGCAGGAGCCGGTCGACCTGATGCCGCAGCAGCAGTACGAGAGCTTCCAGCCGTACCAGCAGCCGGTTCAGCAAGACGCCTACTACGGCCGGTACCAGCCGTACGAGCAGGCCCCTGACGGGTACTACGAGGCGTACCGGCAGCCGTTCCAGCCGTACGAGGCCGAACCCGTCCAGTACCCGGCCGAGCCCGGCTACGAGGCCGAGTCCGTCTACCGGGCCGAGCCCGTTCACGAAGCCGTGCCCGAGGCCCGCTACGAGCCTGTGCCCTACGCCCACTACGAGCCCGTCCACGAACCCGCGCCCGAGGCCCGCTACGAGGCCGCGCCCGTGGTGCTCGCCGCCGCGCCCGTGGCGGGTGGCCGGACGGCCGCGCGGGGACGGCGGCGCAAGGCCAAGCAGAAACGTCACGGCAAGGCCGTGATGGCCGGCACCGCGCTGCTGGTCGCCGCCACCGCCGGCTGGTACGCCGTCGGCCAGGACGGCGCCAAGCCCGGCATCGCCGCCGCAGACGGCCCCGGCCCGGAGGGCGTCAGCAAGCCCGACCAGCCCGGCTCGGCCCCCGCGGCCGCCCAGGCCGCCTCCGACCGGCAGGCCGCGGCCCCGGCCGCCGACCGCAGCCAGACCCGTACGGACGGCTCGGTCGCCGCGATACCCGGCCTCGGCGCGAAGTTCACCGCGCAGATACCCGCCGAGACCACCCAGGTCGTGGTCGCCTCCGGCCAGGACAAGAACACCGACAAGAACGCCGTCACCCTCTGGACCCGCACCTCCGAGGGCCGCTGGCTGGCCGGCGAGACCTGGCAGGGCCACAACGGCAAGAACGGCTGGACCACCGACCACAACGAGGGCGACCTGCGCAGCCCGATCGGTGTGTTCAACCTCACCGACGCGGGCGGCCGCAAGGCGGACCCGGGCAGCAAGCTCCCGTACGACAAGGACCCGAGCTTCGTGGTCTCCGGCACGGGCTTCTTCGGGGACCAGCTGGCCGGCTCCTTCGACTACGTGGTCGCGATCAACTACAACCGCGTCCCCGGCAACTCCCCGCTCGACACGCGCCGCCCGATGGGCTCCAAGAAGGGCGGCGGCATCTGGCTCCACGTGGACCACGACGGGCCGACCCACGGCTGCGTGTCGATCCCCGAGGACAAGATGGCCCAGCTGATCCGCACCCTGGACCCGGCGGCCCACCCGGTCATCGTGATGGGCGACACCGCCGCGCTGGCCGCCTGACCTCGGGGTACGCGGAACCCGGGCCCCCCAAGGCCCCTTGTCCACCTCCTACAGATCGAGGGGGCGGATCCTGTCGCCGGTCATACCATGCTGACCAGCGGGTAACCCGGTTCCATGGCAGTATGAGCGGTTCTCGCATTGTGGCACTCGGGCACTACCAGCCCCCCAAGGTCCTCTCCAACGCCGACCTGGCGGGGCTCGTCGACACCGACGACGAGTGGATCCGCACCCGTGTGGGCATCCGCACCCGGCACATCGCCGAGGAGGAGAGCCTGGTCGACCTCGCCACCGAGGCCGCGCAGAAGGCCCTCGCCAACAGCGGCCGGACCGCCGCGGAGATCGACCTCGTCGTGGTCGCCACCTGCACCGCGATCGAGCGCAGCCCCAACACCGCCGCCGCGGTGGCCGCCCGGCTGGGCGTGCGCTCGCCCGCCGCGTACGACATCAACACGGTCTGCTCCGGCTTCTCGTACGCCCTGGCCACCGCCGACCACGCGATCCGGGCCGGCTCGGCCCGCCGCGCCCTGGTGATCGGCGCCGAGCGGATGTCCGACACGCTCGACTGGACCGACCGCTCCACCTGCGTGATCTTCGGCGACGGCGCCGGCGCCGCGGTGATCGAGGCCCAGGAGGAGGGCGGCGAGCCCGGCATCGGGCCGGTGGTCTGGGGCTCCGAGCCGGAGCGGGGCGACGCCGTGGTGATCACCGGCTGGGACCCGGTCATCAGCCAGCAGGGCCAGGCGGTCTTCCGCTGGGCCACCACCCAGCTCGCCCCGCTGGCCCGCCAGGCCTGCGAGCGGGCCGGGATCGACCCGTCCGAGCTCAAGGGCTTCGTCCCGCACCAGGCCAACCTGCGGATCATCGACACGATCGCCCGCAAGCTGGGGCTCGGCGAGGACGCGGTGGTGGCCCGGGACGTGGTCCACTCGGGCAACACCTCGGCCGCCTCCATCCCGCTGGCCTTCTCCAAGCTGGTCGAGCGCGGCGAGCTCTCGCCCGGCGACCCGGTCCTGCTCTTCGGCTTCGGCGGGGGCCTGGCCTACGCCGGCCAGGTCGTGCGCTGCCCCTGACCCCACGGCGCCGCACGGCCGCCGCACGGCGCCGCACGGCCCCCTGAACGGCTCCGCAAGGGCCCCGGAACGGCACCACGACGCCGTCCCGGGGCCGCACCCCGTCCGAACCCCGGACATGCCGGTGGGCGGGCACCCTGTCCCGGGTGCCCGCCCACCGGCATGTCTGGCGCGCGTGCGGTACGTCGGCGGACCTCCCCCGAGGACACGGCCGCCGTCCGTCGTTCCCCGGACAGGAGGCCGGGGCTGCGCGCGGAGCGGATGATGGGTCGGAGAACGGTCCTACTTGGGCGCCTTCTTGCCGGTGACGCCCAGGTACACCAGGGGAGCGAGGTTGGGCTTGAGGTCCTTGACCTTGACGCCCCAGGAGGTGAAGGCCTTCTGGTGCTCGGCCGCCGAGGCGAGCAGCGAGACCAGGGCCCCGGCCACGGCGTTCGGATCGAGCGACTTGTCGGCCTGACCCTTCGCCTGGAGTTCCTTGACGGCCTCCGCGAGTGGCTTGGCGACCGCGTTGAGGACCGTCATGCGGATCTTGAAGAACCGCTTGTCCCCTTCGGCGGCACCGAGCGTGACCACTCGGAGAATGGCGTCGTTCTTGCGCCAGAAGGCGAGGAATCCGTCGACCAGTTCTTCCGAAGTGGTCGGTCCGGACTTCCCTGCCCAGGACTTTCCGGCCACCAGCTCTTTGAGCTGGTCGGCGTCCTTGGCCATTTCCTCGGCGATTTCGAGGACAGCGCCCTCGACATCCGGGAAGTACTGGTAGAAGGTCGCGGGGGAGGTACCCGCCATACGGGCGACGTCGATGACCTTGACGTCCCGATAGGGCGACGTGCTGAGCATCTCGCGGAGGCAATCGAGCAGCTTCTGCCGCGTCTCCTGTCCGCGTCGCCCGGCGACGCGACCGTCGACGGTGCGAACTTGTCCTGTCATGCCGTCAGCTTACCGTGGCACGATCTTGGCGCGATTCGGTGATGCGACTATTACTCCGCACGGGGGTTGGTATAGCGGCATGAACCACTTCGGACGGATATTCACCGGGCTTCGAAGCCCCTGTTGAAGCCCCCCCGTGTGCTTTTGACCTCACAGCGTGACGGCGAGTCCGCTGAGGGGTGATTGGGTGACAGAGCGTGACGACGGCCGAAGGGTGCCGTCCCGTCCGGAAGTGGATGGTCCGGGGCTCCGGGCGCAAGCCGCCCCCGGAGCGGGCGTCAGGATCCGGCCGTTCCGTCCTCGCTGGTCAGAGGGCTGTCCGGGGCGTCGTCCGGGCCCGGACGACGGGTTCCGGGGGATGGGGGAGGTTGGATATGCGTAGGACGGCATTGGAGAATCGGGTCCGGCACCACGCGGCGGGTGCGGACAACGGGGAGGTGGCAGCGGAGTGGACCAGCTGACGGCGCACGATCCGAGGCGGATCGGGCCCTTCGAGGTGCTGGGGCGGCTCGGCGCGGGTGGGATGGGGCTGGTCTACCTGGCGCGTTCCGCGTCGGGGCGGCGGGTGGCCATCAAGACCGTGCGGGGTGAGCTGGCCGAGGACGAGCTGTTCCGGGTCCGCTTCGCCCGGGAGATCGCGGCGGCCAAGACGGTCGGCGGCTTCTACACGGCGGCCGTGGTGGACGCGGACGCGGACGCCCGGGTGCCCTGGCTGGCCACCGCGTACATTCCGGCCCCCTCGCTGGAGGACCTGGTCGAGGACTGCGGCCCGCTGCCGGTGGAGGCCACCCGCTGGCTGGTCGCCGGAATCGCGGAGGCCCTCCAGTCCATCCACGCGGCAGGGCTGATCCACCGCGACCTCAAGCCCTCCAACGTCCTGGTGGTCGAGGACGGCCCGAAGGTGATCGACTTCGGCATCGCGGCCGGGGTGTCCAGCACCCGGCTCACCATGACCAACGTCGCGGTCGGCACCCCCGCCTACATGTCCCCCGAGCAGGCCCGGGACAGCCGTACCGTCCGGGGCGCCAGCGACGTCTTCTCGCTCGGCTCGCTGATGGTCTTCTGTGCCACCGGGCACCCGCCCTACCGGGGCTCCAACCCCGTCGAGACGGTGTTCCAGCTGCTGCGCGAGGAGCCGGACCTGACCGGCATGCCGCCGGAGCTGATGGACCTGGTCCGCGCCTGCATGCAGCAGGCCCCCGAGCGCAGGCCCACCCCGGCGCAGATCCAGACCGAGCTGGCCCCGCACCTCTTCTCGCGGGACGACGCCTCCGGCGAGGCCGGGGAGTGGCTGCCGGCCAACGCGCTGGAGCTGATCGAGCGCAAGCGGGGCCGCCGTGCGGCCGCCCCGCCGTCGCGCCCGCCGGCCGGCCCGGCCCAGCCGCCCCCGCATCCCCAGGGCCCGCCCGCGCACGTCCCGCCCGCCCACGTCCCGCCGCAGCACCTCGGACCGGCCGACCCGCGCACCAACCCGGGCGGGCGGCACGCCCAGTCGCCGGCCGGGCCGGTGCACAGCCTGCCGCAGCCGGGCCCGCACTCGGACGCCGAGATCCCGACCGCGAAGATCGCCTCCCCGAACCGGCACCGGGCGCCGACCGGCGGCTCCGTCGAGGTGCAGCTGTCCGGTGCCTCGGTGCGGATAGGCCCGGGGCCGCGGGCCGAGTACGAGCAGCCCGGCCCGAGCACCGCCCCGGCCACGACCGACTGGGTCCGCCGGGCCCCCACCCCGCCGCCCGCGCCGGTCGCCCGCTGGCGCCCCTGGCGGTTCCGGATGTCCAACGACGTCTGGGGCACCCCGGTGGTCGCGGACGGCACGCTCTTCGTCTCCAGCTTCGAGGTGCACGCGCTGGACATCGCCTCCGGCGAGCGCCGCTACAAGACCCGGGACGTCGCCTGGGCGCTCGCGGTGGACGCCGGCCGGGTGCACGCGGCGGACGGCCCGCACCTGTACACCGTGGACGCCGCGGACGGCACCGAGCGCTGGCGCACCTCGCTGGACGGCTGGGTCTACTCGCTCTCCGCCGCCGACGGCGTGCTCTGCTGCGGAATCAGGGGCGGCGGCGTCCAGCTCCGCTCGGCCGCCAACGGCGCCGAGCTGTGGCGCGCGGACGACGCCCAGCAGGACTACGAGAACCCGCAGTCCGGCCCGGTCCTGGTGGGCGGCGCCGCCTACTACTACGGCGGCGGGCGGCTGCGCTGCGTCGACCCGCGCGGCGCGGGCCTGCGCTGGTCCTTCCCGGTCGGCGAGGACGTGCCCTCGCACCCGGTGGAGCGCGGCGGCGTGCTGTACGTGTCGGCCGGCACCCGGGTGTACGCGCTGGACGCGGCCAGCGGGGTCGAGCGCTGGCGCTTCGAGGCCCCGGTGGTGCTGTTCACCCCGCCCGCCCTGGACGCCGACGCGGTCTACGTGGCCGACTACCTGGGCACGGTCTACGCGCTGGACGCGGCCACCGGCCTGGACCGCTGGCGCGGGGTCACCGGCCGCCGCCAGGGCGCCGACCCGGTGGTGGTCGCGGACGGCATGGTGCTGGTCGGCAACGGCGAGGTGCTGTACGCCTTCGAGGCGGCCGGCGGCCGGGAGCGCTGGCGCTACACCGCCCGCGGGGAGATCGTCGGTTCCCCGGCGGTGGCCGACGGCCTGGTGCACCTGGGCAGCCGGGACCACTCGCTGCACACCCTGGACCTGGCGAGCGGTCAGCTGCGCTGGGAGCTCGGCACCAAGGGCGAGCTCACCGGCTCGCCGGTGGCGGTCGGCGGCCGGGTCTTCGTCGGCTCCAAGGACCGCTGCGTGTACGCGCTGGACGCCTTCTACGGCACGGCGGTGCCCGCCCGCTGAACCGCGGGGCGGACACCGCCGGGTCGGCGCCGCCGGAGCGGCGGCGCCGGGTCGGGCCTCAGGCCTTGCGGGCCCCGGGGTGGCGGCTGCACCAGCCGTCCCACGCGGAGGAGACCATTTCCGTCACGTCGTGACGGGCGGTCCAGCCCAGCTCGCGGTGGATCAGGTCGGCGGAGGCCACCACGCGGGCCGGGTCGCCGGCGCGGCGCGGGGTCACCTCGGCGGCGGTGTCGTAGCCGGTGACCTTGCCGATCACCTCCAGCATCTCCTTGACGCTGACGCCCTCGCCGCGGCCGATGTTCAGCACCAGGGAGGTCGCGCCGGCCGGGTCGGCGGCCATCCGCTTGGCGGCCGCCACGTGCGCCGAGGCGATGTCGGAGACGTGGATGAAGTCGCGGACGCAGGTGCCGTCCGGGGTCCGGTAGTCGTCGCCGAAGATCCGCGGGGCCTCGCCGGCGGTGAGCCGCTCGAAGACCATCGGGATCAGGTTGAAGACCCCGGCGTCGGAGAGCTCGGGGGAGGCGGCGCCGGCCACGTTGAAGTAGCGCAGGGCCACGGTGGACATGCCGTGGGCCTTGCCGGCCGCGGCGACCAGCCACTCGCCGGCCAGCTTGGTCTCGCCGTACGGGCTCATCGGGGCGCAGGGCGTGGACTCGGTGACCAGGTCGACGTCCGGCATGCCGTAGACCGCGGCGGAGGAGGAGAAGAGGAAGCGCTTCACCCCGCCCTCGGCGGCGGCCTCCAGGACGGTCTGGAGGCCGATCATGTTCTCGCGGTAGTACAGGAAGGGCTGCTCGACGGACTCGCCGACCTGCTTCTTGGCGGCGAAGTGCAGGATGCCCTCGACGCCGTGTTCGCGGATCGCGGCGTCCAGGGCGGCGCGGTCCAGGGTGGAGCCCTCGATCAGGGGGACGCCGGCCGGCAGCCGGGAGGCGTCGCCGGTGCTGAGGTCGTCCAGGACGGCGACGCGCTCCCCGGCGTCGAGCAGCTGTCGGACGACGTGTCCGCCGATGTATCCGGCACCGCCGGTGATCAACCAAGTCATGTGCCGATCCTAGGCGTTCGGATTCGATCGCCACGTTCGGGCGAGCCGGGGCCGCAAAGCGGACAAAACGGTGAAAAGCTGAGCAGGATTTCCGTGCGTCCACACCTGCGCCCGTTCGGCGCGGTGACGAATCGGAGGCAGCCAGGTGCGCCGTCACAAGGAACACGCCAACCCGCTGCCCGCCGGGCCGCGGCCGATCGGGCCGAAGCCGCCGGGCGGGCGGCTGCCGGGGGCCGTCGCGGTGGCGCTGGCGGCCGCGCTGGCACTGGCCGGGTGCAGCAGCGGCACGTCCTCCTCGTCCACCGTCGCCGCCACCGGTCCGTCCCCGGCCGCAGGCTCCCCGCAGGCCGCCTCGTCGTCCGGCCAGACGAACGGCGGGATCCAGTTGCAGGACGCCTACCAGGCGGTGATCGCCAACGTGCTGCCCTCCGTGGTGCAGATCACCACCGGCGACAGCCTCGGGTCCGGGATCGTCTACGACGACAAGGGCGACATCGTCACCAACGCCCACGTGGTCGGCACCGCGACCACCTTCACGGTGACCCTCGCCAACAGCACCACGGCGCTGGACGCCGGCCTGGTCGCCAGCTACCCCGACTCCGACCTCGCGGTGATCCGGCTGAACAACCCGCCGAGCGGTCTCAAGCCGGCCAGCTTCGGCGATTCGGGCAAGGTCCAGATCGGCCAGATCACCCTCGCCATGGGCAGTCCGCTGGGCCTCTCCAGCAGCGTCACCCAGGGCATCGTCTCGGCCATCGGGCGGACCGTCTCCGAGCCCCAGGGCCCGGGGTCGCCGGGCGCCACGATCAGCAACATGGTGCAGACCTCGGCGGCGATCAACCCGGGCAACAGCGGCGGTGCGCTGGCCGACCTGGACAGCAAGGTGATCGGCATCAACACCCTCGCCGCGACCGAGCCGCAGACCAACGGCGCGGCCGCCCCCGGCATCGGCTTCGCCATCCCGGCGAGCACCATCACCAACATCGCCGACCAGCTGATCAAACAGGGCAAGGTCACCAACTCCGGCCGGGCCGCGCTCGGCATCACCGCCCGGACCAGCTTCGACCAGCAGTTCCAGCCCTCCGGCGCGGTCATCGTGACGGTCACCCCGGGCGGGGCGGCGGCCTCGGCGGGGCTCCAGGCCGGGGACGTCATCACCAAGATCGGCGACACCCAGGTGGACTCGCTGAACGCGCTCACCACCGCGCTCGCCTCGCTCAGCCCGGGCACCAAGGTCACCGTCACCTACACCCGCAACGGAGCCACCAAGACCGCCGACGTCACCCTCGGCGAGCTGGCAGCCGCCCAGACCTCGCCCTGAGCCCCGGTACGGGGACGCCGGGCCGCACGCCGCGCAAGGGCTCAGCGGGCCGGGTGCCGTACCGGACCGGCGCCGGGACCTCGTCTCCGCCTCGACGAGGTCCCGGCGCCCTGCCGTGTCCGGGGGAGGGGCCGCTCAGCGGCGGGCGGCGCGGGTGCGCCAGGGCAGCTCGACGGTGACGGTGGTCGGGCCGCCCTCGGGGCTCTCCACCAGGAAGACCCCGTCCACCGCGCGGATCCGCTCGGCCAGCCCGGCCAGTCCGCTGCCCGGGTAGGGGGCCGCGCCGCCCTTGCCGTCGTCCTGGACCAGCACCATCAGCTGGTGCTCCGAGCGCCAGACCTCGACCGAGGCGGAGCGGGCGCCGGCGTGCTTGGAGACGTTGGTCAGCAACTCGCTGACGGTGAAGTAGGCGATGCCCTCGACCGCCGAGTCGGGGCGCTCGGGCTGCCCGTCCGGGCCGGTCAGGTCGACGTTCACCCGGACCCCGCCGGGGACGGTGCAGCGGGCGGCGACCGAGGACAGCGCGGCGTCCAGGCCGCGGTCGGTGAGCACCGCCGGGTGGATGCCGCGGGCCAGGTCGCGCAGCTCCTGGAGGGCCAGCTTCACCTCGCCGTGGGCGTTGTCGACCATCCTGGTGGCGGCCGCCATGTCGTCCTCGGACTCCACCTCGCGCAGCCGCTCCTTGGCCATGCCGAGGTCCATCGCCAGCGCGACCAGCCGGGCCTGGGCCCCGTCGTGCAGGTCGCGCTCGATCCGGCGCAGGTCGGCGGCGGCGGTGTCGACCACGGTGCCGCGGTCGTCCTCCAGCTCGCGCACCCGCTCGGCCAGGGCGCCCGGGAAGAGCAGCGACTCGATCAGGATGCGGTCCACCGCGGCCAGCCCGCGGACCACCCAGGGCAGCACCGGCCAGAGCGCGATCACCGAGATCAGGGTCAGCGCGAAGCTGAGCACGCCCCAGGGCAGCATCAGTACGTTGTAGAGCGCCGAGCGCCAGTTCAGCAGGTCGGTGAGCTGGGCGATGGTGTAGCCGACCAGCCCCGGGCGGCGCGGCTCCACCGGCTGCGGCTCGTCGATCCCGGAGTCGTAGGCCGACCGTGCCCGCCGCCGGCCCAGCGCGCCCAGGGAGCGCGAGAGCGCCAGGCCGCCGGCCAGCAGCGGCAGGCCGATCACGGTGATCGACAGCCCCAGGCCGACCGAGAGCGTGGCCACGGCCAGTACGAAGCCGAAGATGCCGAGCGGCAGGTTGAGCAGCAGTCGTCCGACCTGGTGCCACATCCTCCTGCCGTACAGCGGCGGGCGCTCCATCCGAGCGTCCTGCTCCTTGATGGCGTCCACGGCGCGGTGCAGCGGCTTCATCGGATCTACCGTCCCTCTTCGTCGTGCGGCTGGACCAAGCTTCCCGAACGGCGGGCGGGGGATGCCATGGGGGTGATACATCTTCCCGGCCGGGGGTTAACCCCACCCCCGGGCCCGGTCGCCGGCGGTCCGCCACGGTGTCCACCGGCCGTCTTGCGGACCGAGCAGGTTTCGGGCGGAGCGGAGAGGTCCCCTTAGACTCACGCTTTGGCCATCGTTAGGCCCGTGAGAGTAAACGTCGTAGAACTGTCCTTAGGGCGGGTTCTCGGCCGAGGTGGAGGCGAAGGCATGGAGGGGAAGCACGCGGCTGCCGTCGCGGCCGACCCGGCGGTCGGCAGCGGCTACTTCGACGCGTACGCCGCGATGGGTCTGCTGGCCGTCGTCGGGGTGCTCTTCGTCGCCGTGGCGTTCACCGCCAACCGGCTGCTGCGACCCGTGGTGTACTCGCCCGAGAAGCTCCTCACCTACGAGTGCGGAGTGGACCCGGTGGGCGAGGACTGGGCGCACACCCAGATCCGCTACTACGTGTACGCCTTCCTGTACGTGATCTTCGCGGTGGACGCGATCTACCTGTTCCCCTGGGCGACCGTCTTCGCCACCGCCGGGTACGGCTCCGGAACCCTGATCGAGATGTTCCTGTTCATCGGCTTCCTCGCGGTCGGGCTGCTCTACGCCTGGAAGAAGGGCGTTCTGGAATGGACGTGACGCACTCCCACTCGCACGGCGGCGCCGAGGGCGGTCCCGTTCCGCTCGGCCTGCCGGACCCCGCGCGCCCCGGCGCCGTCGAGCGCCGCGGCATCGGCCCGCTGGCCCGGCTCGCGCCGGACCCGGTCAAGGTGGTGCTCAACTGGGGCCGCCGCTACAGCCTCTGGTGCTTCAACTTCGGCCTGGCCTGTTGTGCGATCGAGTTCATCGCCGCGTCCATGGCCAAGCACGACTTCATCCGGATGGGTGTCATCCCGTTCGCGCCCGGACCCCGGCAGGCTGATCTGATGATCGTCTCCGGGACGGTGACCGACAAGATGGCGCCCGCCGTCAAGCGCCTCTACGAGCAGATGCCCGAGCCGAAGTACGTCATCTCCTTCGGTGCCTGCTCCAACTCCGGCGGCCCGTACTGGGACTCCTACTCGGTCACCAAGGGCGTGGACCAGATCATTCCGGTGGACGTCTACGTACCCGGCTGCCCGCCGCGGCCGGAGGCGCTGCTCCAGGGCATCCTCAAGCTCCAGGAGAAGATCGCCGCCGAGTCCCTGCCGGACCGCTACGCGGCGCCCGCGTCGGCGCTGCGCCGTCCGCTGGTGACCGGGCCCTCGCACGGCACCGGGACGGGTTCCGGGGACGTTCCCGAGGCCGGATCCCCGACCGGGGCGCAGGCCGGCTCTTCGACCGAGGGAGGGGTCTCGTGACTTCCGCCGAGCAGTGCGCGGCGTCGGTCGGGGAGTGGGCGACCGGCGCCGAGGCGTACGGGCTGATCACCGTCGACGTCCCGGCCGAGAACTGGATCGAGGCGCTCACCAACGCCCGGGACGTCCTGGGGCTGGGCTTCTTCGACTGGCTGAGCGCCGTCGACGAGCTCGCCGAGGGCTTCTCCGTGGTCGCGCACCTGGCCGCCGTCGAGGCGCCGGGCGTGCGGCACCTCGCGCTGCGCACCCGGGTGCCGCGCGACAAGGCGGCGCTGCCGACCGCCGTCGCCGTCTACGCCGGCGCCGCCTGGCACGAGCGCGAGACCCACGAGATGTTCGGCATCGACTTCCCCGGGCACCCCTACCTCGCCACCCTGCTGCTGCCGGACGGCTTCGAGGGGAACCCGCTGCGCAAGGAGTTCGTGCTCGCGGCGCGGGTCGCCAAGGACTGGCCGGGCGCCAAGGAGCCGGGCGAGTCCGATCACGGCGGCGGGCCGGCCCGGCGCAAGATGCAGCCGGCCGGCGTGCCGGACCCGAACGAGTGGGGGCCGCTCAAGGGCACCCTGCCGCCGGTCGCCGAGCGGCCCGCGCGCGGTGCGCGGGCGGCGGGCGCGGCGGCGCGGACGCCCCGGGCGGGCGCGGCCGGCGGTGCCGCCGCTGCCGGTGCCGGTGCCGGTGCTGCCGCCGCTGCCGGTGCCGGTGCTGCTACCGCCGCAGAGGGCGCCCCGCCGGTGCGGGCGGACCGGCCGCGACGGACCCGGTCGGTGTCCGAGGGGTCGGCGAGCCAGGCGGGCGCCGATGCCGCCGCCACTCCCGATGCTCCTGCGGTTCCCGATGCTCCTGCCGCTGCCGCCGTTCCCGCCGTTCCCGCCGCCGAGGGCGCCCCGCCGGTGCGGACGGACAAGCCGCGGCGGACCCGGTCGGTGTCCGAGGGGTCGGCGAGCCAGGCGGCCGGCGAACCGGCGGCCGAGCCCGCGGCTCCCGTACGGCCCCGGTCCTCCGACGCGCCCCGGTCCTCCGACGCGCCCTGGCACAACCCGGTGCCCGCCCACGACGAGAAGTCCTCGGGCGAGAAGCCGGGCGAGAAGCCGGGTGAACCCGGCGAACCGGGCGAGCAGAAGGACGAGACCTCGGCCGGAGCGGCCGACCAGGACGGAGACGGCGCGTGAACCTGCTCGACACGGTGCTGCGCTGCGTCGCCACCCTCGTCGTCTTCCTGGTCTTCCCGCTGGTCATCGGCCAGACCGAGCACAAGGTCATGGCGCACATGCAGGGCCGGCTCGGCCCGATGTACGCGGGTGGCTTCCACGGCTGGGCGCAGCTCGTCGCGGACGGCGTGAAGTTCGCGCAGAAGGAGGACATCGTCCCGGCCGGGGCGGACCGCCGGATCTTCCAGCTGGCGCCCGCCGTCTCGCTGCTGCCGTACCTCTTCGTGCTGCTGGCGATCCCGGTCGGCCCGAACGGCTTTGTCGGCCAGGCGATCGACGCCGGCCTGTTCTTCGTGCTGGCCGTGATGGGCGTCGGCGTGATCGGCAAGCTGATGGCCGGCTGGGCCTCGGCGAACAAGTTCTCGCTGCTCGGAGGCCTGCGCACGGCCGCGCAGCTGATGTCGTACGAGCTGCCGATGGTGCTGGCGGCGGCTTCGGTGGCGATGGCCGCCGGCACGCTGTCGCTGCCCGGGATCGTGGACGCCTGGGAGTGGTACTGGCTGCCCTGGCAGCTCATCGGCGCGTTCGTCTTCTTCACGGCCGGTCTGGCCGAGCTCCAGCGCCCGCCGTTCGACATGCCGATCGCCGACTCGGAGATCATCTTCGGCGCGTACACCGAGTACACCGGTCTGCGGTTCGCCCTGTTCCTGCTGTCCGAGTACGTGGGCATCCTGGTGGTGTCCGCGCTGACCGCGGTGCTCTTCCTGGGCGGCTGGCACGGACCGCTGCCGGACCAGCTCGGCTGGCTCTGGATGATCCTCAAGACCTTCGCGCTGGCCTTCGTGGTCATCTGGCTGCGGGTCACCTACCCGCGTCTGCGCGAGGACCAGCTGATGCGCTTCGCGTGGACGGTGCTGATCCCGCTCGCGCTGGTCCAGCTGGCCCTCACCGGCATCATCAAGGTGGCGATCTCATGAGCTTTCCCGGTATCGGCCTCGCCAAGGGCCTGGCCGTGACGCTGCGGACGATGACGAGGAAGAGCGTCACCGCGCAGTACCCCGACGTGCAGCCGGTGCTGCCGCCGCGCTCGCGCGGCGTCATCGCGCTGCTGGAGGAGAACTGCACGGTGTGCATGCTCTGCGCGCGCGAGTGCCCGGACTGGTGCATCTACATCGACTCCCACAAGGAGACGCTGCCGGCCGCCGAGCCGAACGCCCGGGCCCGCACCCGCAACGTGCTGGACCGCTTCGCCATCGACTTCTCGCTCTGCATGTACTGCGGGATCTGCATCGAGGTCTGTCCCTTCGACGCGCTGTTCTGGTCGCCGGAGTTCGAGTACGCGGAGACCGACATCCACGAGCTGACCCACGAGCGGGACAAGCTCCGCGAGTGGATGTGGACCGTCCCCGCGCCGCCGGCGCTGGACCCGGCGGCCGAGGAGCCCAAGGAGATCGCCACCGCGCGCAAGGCGGCGGACAAGCTGGCCGCGGCCGCCGCGGCGGCCGCGCAATCGGCCACCGACGAGAAGGGTGACGACGCGTGACCGGTGCCACCACGCTTCTCGCGGCGACCGGCTCCCTGGAGCCGGCCGCCCGTTCGTTCCTGTCCCCGACCGGCCAGGAGATCGTCTTCCTGCTGGTCGGCATCGCCGTGCTCGGCTCGGCCGTGGTCTCGGTGACCACCAGGCAGCTGGTGCACGCCGCGCTCTGGCTGGTGGTCGCGCTCGGCGGGCTGGCGGTGGAGTTCCTGCTGCTCACGGCCGAGTTCATCGCCTGGGTGCAGGTGCTGATCTACCTCGGCTCGGTGGTCGTCCTGGTGCTGTTCGGGCTGATGCTCACCAAGGCGCCGATCGGGCGCTCGCCGGACGCCGACTCCAAGAACCGCTGGGTGGCCCTGGTCGTGGCGCTGGCCGCGGCCGGGACCCTGGTCACGCTGGTCGTCGACGCCTTCCGGACCTCCTGGATCGACCTCGGCCAGGGCGGCGGCTCGGCCGCCGTCACCGGGGCCAGCCTGTTCCGGCACTGGGTGCTGCCCTTCGAGGCGCTGTCCGTGCTGCTGCTGGCGGCGCTGGTCGGCGCGATCGTGCTGTCGCGCGGCTCCAAGCGGCGGGTGCCGGCGCCCCGGGCGGGCCGGCTGCGCGCCGGGCGGCCGGTCGGGTCCAACGGGACGGTCGCCGCGACCGCGCCGAAGCCGGCTCCGGCGACCTCCGAGCAGGCGACCTCCGAGCAGTCGACCTCTGAGCAGGAGGGCTGATGCACCTCGCCTACCCCGCCGTCCTCGCCGCGCTGCTGTTCAGCGTCGGCGTGTACGGCGTGCTCGCCCGGCGCAACGCCGTCCTGGTGCTGATGTCCGTCGAGCTGATGCTCAACGCCGTCAACCTCAACCTGGTCGCCTTCGACGCCTGGCTGCGCGACTCGCTGCACGCCGGGCAGGCGCTCACCCTGTTCACCATCACCGTCGCCGCCGCCGAGATCGGACTGGGGCTCGCCATCGTCCTGCTGCTGTTCCGGGCCCGGGGCACCGCGGACATCGACCGGGCCACCGCGCTCGGCGACCCGGCCGAGGCGCTCGCCGTCGAGGAGACGCCGGTCGACGCCGAGACGCCGGTCGACGCCGAGACGCCGGTCGGCACCGGGGCGCCGGCCGACGCCGAGGCACTGAAGGGCCGGGCCGCCGCATGAACCTCGCCCTTCCCGTACTCGTCCCGGCGCTGCCCGCGCTCGGCGCCGCCGCGACGCTGGCCGTCGGCCGGAAGGCGCCCGGGCTGGCCCGGCCGCTGGCCGTCGTCCCGGTCGCCGTCTCGGCGGTGCTCGCCCTGGTGGTCGCCCTCCAGCTGGGCACCGGCCAGACCCTGGACGCCGCCACCCGGCTCACCCCGACCGGCGGCCCGGACATCGCCCTCGCCCTCCACCTGGACGGCTACAGCTCGCTGATCTCGGTGCTGGTCGGACTGGTCGCCACCTGCGTCCAGGTCTACTCGACCGCGTACCTCAAGGAGGACCCGCGCTACCCGTCCTACGCGGCGCTGGTCTCGCTGTTCACCGCGGCGATGTTCCTGGTGGTCTACTCGGGCGACCTGATCGTGCTGCTGGTCGGCTGGGAGGTCATGGGCCTGTGCTCGTACTTCCTGATCGGCCACCACTGGGAGACGGCGGACGCCCGCTCGGCCTCGCTGAAGGCCTTCCTGGTCACCAAGCTCGGTGACGTGCCGTTCCTGTTCGGGATCTTCCTGCTCGGCGCGGACGCCGGCAGCTTCCGCATCCCGGACGTGCTGGCGGCCGCGTCGGAGGGCCGGCTCGGGCACCCGACGCTGACCGCCCTGCTGCTGCTCGCCGGCGTGGCGGGCAAGAGCGCGCAGTTCCCGCTGCACACCTGGCTCCCGGACGCGATGGCCGGCCCGACCCCGGTCTCCGCGCTGATCCACGCCGCCACCATGGTCGCGGCCGGCATCTACCTGGTCGCCCGGCTGCTGCCGGTCTTCCTGCTGTCGGGCGCGGCGCTGGTCGTGCTCGCGGTGATGGCCGCCGTGACGATGATCGGCTCGGCGCTCTGCGCGCTCGCCCAGGACGACCTCAAACGGGTGCTCGCCTATTCCACCGTCGGCCAGCTCGGCTACATGGCCGGCGCGCTGGCCTCCGGTGACCGCGAGGCCTCGGTCTTCCACCTGGTCAGCCACGGCGCGTTCAAGGCACTGCTGTTCCTGGCCGCCGGTGTGGTGATCCACGCCGCGCACACCAACTCGATCTCCGCGATGTCCCGCATCCCCGGGCTGCGCAATCGCGTCCCCGACGCCTACTGGACGATGGGCATCGCGCTCGTCGCCCTGATCGGGCTGCCGCCGTTCTCCGGCTTCTTCAGCAAGGAGGCGGTGCTCACCGCCGCCGAGCACGCCGCCAACGGCGAGGCGCTGACCAACGGCCTCGGCCCGGCCTCGGCGGTGCCGCAGGCGGCCGGGTGGATCGTGCTGATCTCCGCCGGACTCACCGCGCTGCTCACCGCCGCGTACGCGGCCCGGCTGTTCCTGGTCGCGTTCCACAGCCCGGCCGGGGCCGCCGCGGCCGCACCGCAGGTGCTGCCCGCCGCCGACCGGGGCACCGTCGTGGCCGACCACGAGGCCGGTGCGCCGTACTCGCCCGAGCTCGACGAGGCCGACCCGGCCACGGCCGAGCCGCCCGCGATGCGCTGGCCGCTGTGGGTGCTGGCCGTGCCGACCATGGGCTTCGGCATCGCCGGCCTGCGCTCGGACTGGCTGCCCGCGCTCCTGGACGGCGGCTCGCTGCGGCCCTCCGCCGTCACCGCCGTCACCGGCACCGGGCTCGCCGTGGTCGGCGCGCTCGCCGCGTACGGCGCCTGGCGCTCGGCGGCCGCCCGGCTGGGCACCGGCCGCCCGGCACCGGCCGGCCGGGTGCCCGGGCAGGGCGGGGCCCCGGCCACCGAGGTGATCGTCGCCGACCCCGGGCGCACCCTGCTCGGCCCGCTGTTCGGCCCGGCCCGGCACGGCTTCGGCGTCGACCGGCTGTACCGGTCGCTGTTCGTCCGCCCGGTGGTCGCCGCCGCCAAGCTGGTCCGATTCCTCGACCGCGAGGTCGTCGAGGGCTACGTGCAGGGCAGCGGCATCGGCGCCAACCTGCTCGGCCGGGCCGTCCGGCTCGCGCAGACCGGGAACGCGCAGACCTACCTCAGCGCCCTGCTGGCCGCCGTCGTCCTGCTGGCCGTCCTGGTGGCGGTGTAGCCGGTGCTGCTGTTCTCCACCTCCGTCCCCTCGACCGCTGCTGGGAGCCCCCGATGAACGCAGTCCTCATCGCCCTCCTGGTGCTGCCGCTGCTCGGCGCCGCACTCACCCTGGCGCCGGTGTTCGGGCCGGACCGGGCCGTGGCCGGCCGGCGGGCACTGCGGCTGAACACCGTCGTCACCGGCGCGGTGTTCCTGCTCGCCGTCGCCCTCGCGGCCGGCTTCGACCAGGACGAGCCCGCCCGGATGCAGGCCACCACCGACGTGTCCTGGATCCCGGCCCTGCACGTGCGCCTCCACCTCGGGGTGGACGGCGTCTCGCTGCCGCTGATCGTGCTGACCGCACTGCTCACCTTTCTCTGCGCGCTCTACTCGGAGAAGCGGCTGCCGGGCGGGGACACCCGGGGCGGAGCCCCCGATGAGCCACGTCCGTCGGCGCAGGCCTTCGTCGGGCTGTTCCTCCTGCTCGAAGTCGGCATGCTCGCCACCTTCGCGGTGCTGGACCTCCTGCTCTTCTTCCTGGCCTTCGAGATCGTGCTGATCCCGATGTACTTCCTGATCGCCCGCTGGGGGAGCGGCGCGAAGGTGCCGGCCGCCAACCGGTTCATCCTCTACACCCTGCTCGGCTCGGCCGTGATGCTGCTCGGCTTCCTGCTGATCGGCAGCAAGGCCGGCACCTTCGACATGCAGGCCCTGGCCGCCGCGCACGGCAGCGGCCTGAGCCACACCACCCAGGTGGTCGCCGCGCTGGCGATCCTGGTCGGGCTCGCGGTCAAGGCCCCGGCCTGGCCGCTGCACAGCTGGCTCCCGGACGCCCACACCGCCGCCCCGACGGTGGGCTCGGTGCTGCTCGCCGGCGTGCTGCTGAAGATGGGCACCTACGGTCTGGTCCGCGTCCTCCTCCCGGTCGTGCCGGACGGCGCCAGCACGCTGGCCCCCTACCTGGGTGCCTTCGCGGCCGTCGGCATCGTCTACGGCTCCCTGGCCTGCCTGGCGCTCTCCCGCCCCGGCGCCAAGGGCGACCTCAAGCGCCTGATCGCGTACTCCTCCGTCGGCCACATGGGCTTCGTGCTGCTCGGCATCGCCTCCCTCACCCCGGTGGGCGTCAACGGCGCGCTGTTCGCCAACATCGCCCACGGCCTGATCACCGGCCTGCTGTTCTTCGTCGTCGGCGCGCTCAAGGACCGCTACGGCACGGCCGACCTCGACACCCTCGCCGGGGCCACCGGCGCCGCCCTGTACGGCCGGGCCCCGCGACTGGGCGTGCTGCTCGCCTTCGCCGCCGTCGCCAGCCTCGGCCTGCCCGGCCTGGCCGGCTTCTGGGGCGAGCTGCTCGCCATGTTCGGCGCGTTCGACCCGGCCGACGGCCTGTCGCGCCCCGCGTTCGTCACCTACATGGTCCTGGCCGGCCTCGGCACCCTCCTCACCGCCGCGTACCTCCTGATCGTGGTCAAGCGCGTCTGCATGGGAGACCCCGAGCAGCCCGCACCGGTGGCCGAGGTCGCCGACGTGCGCCCGTACGAGGCCGTCAGCTGGACGCCGCTGGCCGCGCTGACGCTGCTCGCCGGCCTCTGGCCCGCGCTGCTGCTCGGCCTCTCCGATCCCGCCGTCAAGCACCTCCTCGGGGGTGGCTGACCGTGTTCGCAGCCCAGACCGCCGCACTCGGACCTCACTCCACGGGGCAGCACACTGTGACCTCCCTCGCCGTAGCCAACCCGGGCAGCCTGATCCAGTCCGTGGACTGGGTGGCGATCGCACCGCCGCTGATCGCCGCCGTGGCCGCCCTCGCCGTGCTGCTCGCGGACCTGTTCCTGCCCGAGCGGCACAAGAAGTGGCTCGGCCGTCTCACCGCGGCCGGACTCGCCCTCGCCCTCATCGCACTCCTCCCCCTCACCGGTGGATCACCCCGAGCGACCTTCTGTGTGCAGAACGTAGCAGGGGGGTCCGACAACGGCGGCTGCTCGTACGTCGCCGACCACTTCGCGCTGGTGTTCCAGCTGCTCGCCCTCGGCGGCGCGCTGATCGCGGCGCTGCTGTCGGCGCACACGGTGGAGGACGAGCGGCTGCCGCGCGGCGAGTACTGGTTCCTGCTGCTCTCCAGCGCCACCGGCGCCGCGCTGCTGCCCGCCTCCCGCGACCTCGCCACCATGGTGATCGCCCTGGAGGTCGCCTCGCTGCCCGCCTTCGCCCTGGTCGCGCTGCGCCGGGACGGCCGGGGCGCCGAGGCCGCCTTCAAGTTCTTCGTCTCCTCGGTGACCGCGACCGCCGTGATGCTGCTCGGCGTCGGCTTCGTCTACGCGGCGAGCGGCAGCCTGCACCTCGGCGCCGTCGCCCAGGGCCTGGAGCACGCGCCCGGCCAGCTCAGGCCGCTGGCCGAGGCGGGCGCGGTGCTGACCCTGGTCGGCTTCGCCTTCAAGGTCGCCGCCGTCCCGTTCCACTTCTGGGTGCCCGACACCTACACCGGCGCGCCGCTGCCGGTGGCCGGCTACCTCTCGGTGGTCGGCAAGGCGGCCGGCCTGTCCGGGCTGGCGCTGGCCACCACCGTCGCCTTCCGCCCGTACGCCCACACCTGGGGCCTGGTGCTCGCGGTGCTGGCCGCCGTCACCATGACCGCCGGCAACGTCGGCGCGCTGCGCCAGCGCTTCGACACCCGGTACAGCGCGGTGCGGCTGCTCGCCTGGTCCTCGGTCGGCCAGGCCGGGTACCTGCTGGTTCCGCTCGCCGCGGCCGGCTACGCGCCGACCGGCGTCGACCCGCTCGGTGCCACCGCCGCGTACGCGCTGATCTACGGCGTGGTGAACCTCGGCGCCTTCGGGGTGGTCGCCGCCGTCGGCCGCCGGCCCGGGACCAGCGTGGACGACTTCCGCGGCCTGTTCGCCCGCAACCGCTGGACGGCGCTGGCGCTCGCCTTCTTCCTGCTCTGCCTGGCCGGGCTGCCGCCGGGCGTGATCGGCCTGTTCGGCAAGGTCGTGGTGTTCCGCGCGGCGGTCGACGCCGGGCTGGGCTGGCTCGCCGTGGTGATGGCCGTCAACGTGGTCATCGCCCTGTACTACTACCTGCTGTGGACGGCCCGGCTGTTCGCCCCGGGGGACGAGCCCCTCGGGGAGGCCGCCGCCGGGAGCCGTCTGCCGGTGGGCCTCGCCGCGACGCTGGGGCTCACCGCCTCGGCCGCCGTGGTCCTCTCGGTGGCGCCGCAGCTGGTCCTCCAGGTGGCGGGCGGCTCGCTGTTCTGAGCGGGCGCCGGACCGCCCCGGTGGTGCGGTCCGGGGCTGTCACGGCGGTGCCGGTGGTGCGGCGCTGCGGTGTCGCGTCGGTCACCGTGTCGGGTCACAAGGGAACAAGGCCCTCGGCCCCACCCGTTGACCGGGCACGAGGGACGAGGCAGAAAGGGCTTCCCCACCGCACCACTGGAGGGCCTGACGTGCACAGTCGGCACAACGGACTGAGGACCGCCGTCCTGCTCGGCGGCCTCTCGGCGCTGATCCTGGTGATCGGAAGCCTCTTCGGCCGCACCGGCTTCGTGATCGCCCTGCTGGTCGCCCTGGGGACCAACGCCTACGCGTACTGGAACAGCGACAAGCTCGCGCTGCGGGCCATGCGGGCCCGGCCGGTCAGCGAGTTCGAGGCGCCCCAGCTGTACCGGATCGTCCGCGAGCTCTCCACTGCCGCCCGCCAGCCGATGCCCCGCCTCTACATCTCCCCGACCCCCGCGCCCAACGCCTTCGCCACCGGCCGCAACCCGCGCAACGCGGCGGTCTGCTGCACCGAGGGCATCCTGCGGATCCTGGACGAACGCGAGCTGCGGGGCGTGCTCGGGCACGAGCTGAGCCACGTCTACAACCGGGACATCCTGATCTCCTCGGTGGCCGGGGCGCTCGCCTCGGTGGTGATGTTCCTGGTGAACTTCGCCTGGCTGATCCCGTTCGGGCGCAGCGAGGACGACGACGGCCCGGGGCTGTTCGGGATGCTCGCCATCATGATCCTCGGCCCGCTCGCGGCCGGACTGATCCAGATGGCGGTCAGCCGCTCCCGCGAGTACCAGGCCGACGCCGACGGCGCCCGGATCACCGGCGACCCGCTCGCCCTCGCGAGCGCCCTGCGGAAGCTGGACGCCGGCACCCGCCGGCTGCCGCTCCCGCCCGAGCCGCAGCTCCAGACCGCGAGCCACATGATGATCGCCAGCCCCTTCCGTCCCGGCGAGGCCGGCGCGAAGCTCTTCTCCACCCACCCGCCGATGGCCGAGCGGGTCGCCCGCCTGGAGCGGATGGCGGGACACGGGCGGTAGCGCACCGCCGTCCGGGGTCAGCCCGTCTCCTCCTCGTACGCGAGCCGCAGGCGGTGGACGCCCTCGGCGACCTGGGCGGGGCTCTCCGCCGCGGCGTAGCTGAGGCGCAGGTGGGGGGCCGGGGGTTCGGCGGGGTGGTAGGGGCGGCCGGGGGAGACCTGGACGCCGGCGCGCAGCGCGGCCGCGGCGAGGGCGGTGTCGTCGACGCCGTCCGGGAAGCGCAGCCACAGGTGGTAGCCGCCGGGGCGGTGGGTGCCGAGGACGCCGGGCAGCTCGCGGTGCAGGGCGGCGACGGCGGCGGTGCGGCGGTCGCGCAGTTCGGCGCCGAGAGTGCGCAGGTGACGGGCCCAGGCGGGGTCGGCGACCAGTTCCAGGGTGGCCTCCTGCAGCGGCCGGGGCACGAAGAAGCTGTCCACCACCTGGGTGGCCCGCAGCCGGGCCAGCGCCGGTCCGCGCGCGGTGAGGGCGCCGACCCGCAGGTTGGGGGAGGCCGCCTTGGTCAGCGAGCGCAGGTGCACCACGACCCCGTCCCGGTCGTCGGCGGCGAGCGGGCGCGGCAGCGCGGGGGCGTCCGCGTGGACCAGCAGCCGGGCGAAGTCGTCCTCGACCACGAAGGCCCCGGCGGCCCGGGCGATCCGCAGCACCTCCTCCCGCCGTTCGGGCGACAGCACCGCCCCGGTGGGGTTCTGGAACAGCGGCTGGCAGACGAGGACCCGTGCCCGGGTGGCCGCGAAGGCGTCCGCCAGCAGGTCGGTGCGCAGGCCGTCGGCGTCGACCGGGACCGGTACGGGCCGCAGCCCGGCCGCCCGGACGACCGCCAGGATGCCCGCGTACGTCGGCGACTCCACCAGCACCGGCGAGCCGGGCGCGGCGAGCGCCCGCATGGCGACGGTCAGCCCGCTCTGCCCGCCGGAGGTGATCAGGACGTCCCCGACGCCGATCGGCCCGCCGTGGCCGCCGATGTCCCGGGCGAACCAGCCGCGCAGTTCGGTGAGGCCGTCGGTGGGCGGGCGGTCCCAGGCGCCCGGTCGCCGGCCGGCCCGGGCGAGCGCGGCGGCGAGCAGCCGCTCGGGTAGCAGCGAGGCGTGCGGGTAGCCGCTGTTGAGGTCGACGACGTCGGGCGGCGGCACCCGGAGGGTGGCGAACACGGGGGCGGCGAGCAGGTCGCGCGGGCCGGAGTCGGCGCTGAGCGCGATCTGCTGCCAGGAGAGGTCGCCGGTGCGGCCGGACGGTGCGGCGGGGACGGCCGGGGCCGCGGCGAAGGCCGCCGCCCGGAACACCCCGGCGCCGGGCCGGGAGACCACCAGCCCCTCGGCCACCAGGACCGCGATGGCCCGGGAGACCGTCACCGGGCTGACCTGGTGACGGTCCACCAGCGCCCGGCTGGAGGGCAGCTTCCGTCCCTCCGGGTAGCGCTCGACCTCCCGCCGCAGGATGTCGGCGAGTTCGGTCACACTGCTACGCTCGTTCATGACGGCACAAGATAGCGCTACCCGGCCTCGGGCGGTAGCACCTCGCCAGGCCCCCACGTCCGGCACCGCCCTCGCGGCCCTCGCCGTGGCCTCCTTCTCGCTCTCCTTCCCGGCCACCGCGTGGTCCCTGACCGGCTTCGGCCCCTGGTCCGCGACCGGCCTGCGCGGCGCCCTCGCCGGTCTGCTGGCCGTCCTCCACCTGGCGGCCGTCCGCGCCCCGCTGCCGCAGCGGCGGCACTGGCCCGGACTGCTGGTGGTCTCCGGCGGCTGCGTCCTCGGCTTCCCGCTGCTGACCACGCTCGCCCTGCGCACCTCCTCGACCGCCCACTCGGCGGTGGTCATCGGCGTGCTGCCGCTGGCCACGGCGACGGTCGCGGCGCTGCGCACCGGCCGCCGGCCGTCCGGGGCGTTCTGGGCGGCGGCGCTCGCCGGGGCCGCCGCCGTACTCGCCTTCACCCTGGTGCAGAGCCACGGCCGGCCGACCGTCGCCGACCTCTACCTGTTCGCGGCGGTACTGCTCTGCGCCGCCGGGTACGCCGAGGGCGGGCGGCTCTCCCGGGACCTGCCGGGCGCCCAGGTGATCGCCTGGGCGGTGGTCGCCGCCCTGCCCGCGACGCTGCTGACCGCGGCGCTCGGGCTGGGCGCCGAGCCGGTGCGGTTCGGGGCGCAGGCCCTGGTCGGGCTGGCCTACACGGCGGCGGTCTCGCAGCTCGGCGGGTTCGTGCTCTGGTACCGGGGGATGGCCGCGATCGGGGTGCCGAGGGCCAGCCAGCTCCAGCTCGCGCAGCCGCTGCTGACACTGGTCTGGTCGGTGCTGCTGCTCGGCGAGCGGCTGCCGGCCGCGGCGCCCGTCACCGCGGTGGTGGTGCTGGTCTGCATCGCGGTGACCCAGCGGGCCCGGACCTGACCCGCGGGCGCCGCAGGGCCGCGCCGTACGTCCCCGAACCCCCGCTCCGACCGGTTCGGCGCGGCCCCTTGCTCGTTAGGATGAACCCGTGCCCGTCGGTCCGGGCGAGGCATCCGGAGGGAGTGGGCCGTCATGGCAGACGAGAGGCACGCCCCGGCGGCCGGGGACGCGCCGACCCGGCGCCGCGGTCAGGGGGAGCTGGAGGCGCAGGTGCTCGCGGTGCTCCAGCAGGCGCCCGGCCCGGCCGCCGCGGGATGGGTCCAGGAACGCCTGGAGGGCGACCTGGCCTACACCACGGTGATGACCATCCTGTCCCGGCTGCACGCCAAGAGCGCCGTGACCAGGACCCGCTCCGGGCGTTCCTACCTGTGGCAGGCCTCCTCGGACGCCGCCGGGCTGGCCGCGCTGCGGATGCGCCGGATGCTCGACGGGGAGGCGGACCGGGACGCCGTCCTGGCCAGTTTCGTCAGCGCGCTGCTGCCGCACGACGAGGAACTGCTCCGGGCGCTGCTGGACGCCGCGTCCGCCGATCCGGCAGTGCCCGACCGTGAGAGCTGACCCGTGGGCCTCTTCGTCTTCCTCCCGCTCGTCCTGCCGCTCACCGCGGTCCCGATCGCGCGCCTGACCGAACAGCACCTGCACCCGCGCGGCGCGGCCCGGCTGATGACCGTGATCAGCGCGGTGATGGCGGTGTGCAGCGCGCTCTGCCTCGGGCTGATCGGCGTGGTGGGCACCGCGCAGATCCCCGGCAACCCGCTGCCGGACAGCTGGTCCGACCCGGAGGTGCGGGCCGCGCTGCCGTACCACGAGACGGTCGGCACGGCCGCGATGTGGCTGCTGGCCCTGGTGGTCCTCGCCTGCGCCCGGACGCTCGTGCGGCACCTGCGGGTGCGGGCCCGGGCCCGCCGGGCGCTGAGCGGGCTGCCCGTCGGGACGGGACCGGCCGGCGACCTCGCGGTGCTGCCGGACCGGAGCCCGTACGCCTACGCGCTGCCCGGCTCGCCCGGCCGGGTCGTGGTCTCCACCGGGATGCTGGCCGGCCTGGCCGCCGACGAGCGCGAGGCGCTGCTCGCCCACGAGCGGGCGCACCTGCGCCACCGCCACCACCGGTACCTGCTGACCACCCAGCTCGCCGCCTGCGTCAACCCGTTCCTGCGGCCGCTGCAGGACGCGGTGGCGTACAGCGCGGAGCGGTGGGCGGACGAGGACTCGGCGCAGGCCGTGGGGGACCGCCGGATCACCGCGCGGGCGGTGGCCCGGGCGGCCCTGGTCTCGCACGCCGCCCCGGCCCCCGGCTTCGCGGCCTTCGCCGCCCCGGCCGCGGCGGCCGGCCCGGTGCCGCGCCGGGTCGCCGCGCTGCTCGGCCCGGTGCCGACCTCCCGCAACTGGCCGCCGGCGAAGACCCCGGCGGGCCTGGCGGCGATGGTCGCGGCGATCGGTACGGCGGCGTCGGCGCTGTGCGCGCTCAACGCCGCCGTGGCCCTGCTGGTGGTGCTCAAGGCCGTCACCCCGCTGTAGCCGGCGGGGCTCCGGAGCGTCACGCCGCTGCGGCCGGTGGGCTCTGGAGCGTCGCGGCCAGCTCGTCGACGGCGGCCTCGGCCGCCGCCAGGGATTCGGCAGCGAGCGGCTGGAAGGCGTTCAGCGCCGGGATGTCCGCGGCCCGGGTGAGCTCGGCGGTGACCACGTGCAGGTGCTCCGCCGCCACCCCGATCCGGTCGAAGTACGCCCGCAGGTACGGGACCTGGAAGTCGCAGTGGGCACGCGGCGTGCCCGGCCCGTAGCCGCCGCCGCGGACCGCGACGACCACCACGCGGGTGTCGCGCAGCAACGGCTCGCCGGTCTCCGGATCGTGGTGGACGCCGGGGAAGGTGACCCGGTCGATCCACGACTTGAGGCCGGCCGAGACGGTGTAGTTGTACATCGGGCTGCCGACCAGCAGGACGTCGGCGGCCCGCAGCTCCTCGATCAGCGGACGGCTGAGCGCCCACTCCCGCGCCTCGTCCGGCCCCTCGGCGAGACGGCCGATGTCGTCCAGCGGGAGCACCCCCTTGCGCTCGGTGCGGCGGCCGAGGGCGTCGTAGGCGGCGCGCACCGGGGGCACCGGGTCGGCGGCGAGGTCGCGGTACCGGTGCTGGGCGCGGGCGCCGTGGCGGGCGCGCCAGGCGTCGGCGAAGCGGGCGGTCAGGGCGTGGCTCACCGAACCGGACGGGCTGATGCTGGAATCCAGGTGGAGCAGCGTGGTGGAGGTCATGGCGGTCTCCTGGTCACCTCGGAGGGGGACGGATCGTCATAGCGGTGACGAGCCGCGCCGAGGAAAGGTGACCGATGGACCGGAACGCGATGCCGGGGGCGGCGGACGGGCGGGAGCGGAGCGGGGGAGCGGCCTCGGGGGCGGGACGCCCGGAGGCCGAACGCTCGGACACCGTGCGGGTGAACGCCGAGCGCTCGGACGCCGAGCGCGTGAACGCCGAGCGTTTCGAGGCCGAGCGCGGCCGGCTGCGGGCGATCGCCCAGCGGATGCTCGGCTCGACCGGCGAGGCCGAGGACGCCGTGCAGGAAGCCTGGCTGCGGCTGGTCCGCACCGATCCGGCGGAGATCGGCAACCTGCCCGGCTGGCTGACCACGGTGGTCTCCCGGATCTGCCTGGACCTGCTGCGGGCCCGTGCCGCGCGCCGCGAGGAGCCGACCGACGAGGCGCTGCCGGACGGCTCGGGCGGCGGCCCCGAGCCGGAGCGGGAGGCGCTGCTGGTCGAGTCGGTGGGCCGGGCGCTGCTCGTGGTGCTGGACCGGCTGGGCCCGGCCGAGCGGGTCGCCTTCGTGCTGCACGACGGCTTCGCGGTGCCCTTCGACCGGATCGGGCCGATCCTCGGACGGACCCCGGTGGCCGCCAAGAAGCTGGCCAGCCGGGCCCGGCAGCGGGTCCGCGGGACGGCCGCGCTGCCTCCGGAGCCGCTGGCCGGGCACCGGCGGGTGGTGGAGGCCTTCCTGGCCGCCGCCCGGGGCGGGGACCTGGCCGAACTGCTGTCCGTGCTGGCTCCCGACGTGGTGCGCCGGGCCGATCCGGCGGCGCTGGGGCCCGGCCGCGACCCGGTGGCCCGGGGCGCGCGGGCCGTCGCCCGGGAGACCACGGTCTTCGGCCGCCGGGCCCGCTACGGCGCGGTGGCCCTGGTGGACGGGGCGCCCGGCATCCTGATCGCCCCGGACGGGCGGCTGCGGCTGGTGCTGCGGGTGGCGGTCGCGGACGGCCGGGTGGCCGGCTACGAGGTGGTGGCGGACCCGGCCCGGCTGGCCGCGCTCGACCTGGCCGTCCTGCCGGAGTGAGCCCTCGCCCGGGCGGGGGTTGCCGGGCCGTGTCCCGCCCGGGCGAGTCCTGCCCGGTGGGCGCGCCGGGCAGGCCGGCGCCGGGTCAGTGGGCGATCCGGACCAGCATCTTGCCGGTGTTGGCGCCGCGCAGCATGCCGAGGAAGGCGTCCACCACCCGGTCGAAGCCGTCCACGACGGTCTCGTCCGGGACGACGGCGCCCGAGCGCAGGTGCGGGACCAGGAAGTCGTACAGCTCCGGCCGGGCGTCGAGGTGGTCGCGGACCAGGAAGCCCTCCAGCCGCAGGCTCTTCCCGACCACGTCGAACAGGTTGCGCGGGGCGGCCGGCGGGTTCCCGAGCCGGTTGTACTGGGCGACCGCGCCGCACCAGGCGATCCGGCCGTGCTCGCGCAGGGCGCCGATGGCGGCCTCCAGGTGGTCGCCGCCGACGTTGTCCAGGTAGGCGTGCAGCCCCTCGGGGGCGGCCTCGCGCAGGCGGTCCGCGATCGGGCCGTCGTGGTAGTCGAAGGCGGCGTCGAAGCCGAGCCGCTCGGTGAGGCGGGCGGCCTTGGCGGCGGAGCCGGTGCTGCCGACGATCCGTCCGGCGCCGAGCAGCCGGGCGAGCCGCCCGGCGGCGGTGCCGACGCCGCCGGCGGCCGCCGAGACGAAGAGCGTCTCGCCGGGCTGGAGCCGGGCGATCCTGGTCAGCGCGACCCAGGCGGACAGGCCGGTGCCGCCGAGCACCGACAGGTGGGAGCTGAGCGGGACGCCGGCGAGATCGGGCAGCAGGCTCGCCCGCTCGGCGGTGACCACCGCGTGGGCGCGCCAGGCCTGGCGGTGCTGGACCAGTGCCCCGACCGGCAGGGCGTCGGCCCGGGACTCCACCACCCGGCCGAGGGCGCGGCCCTCCAGCGGGGCGTGCAGCTCCCAGCCGCCCTCCTCCATCTCCTCGCGCATGTACGGGTCGACGGACTGGTAGAGGTTCTCGACCAGGGCCTCACCCGCCGCGAGGGCCGGGACGGTCTCCTCGACGAAGGCGAAGTTCGCGGCGGTCGGCGCCCCGTCGGGGCGGGAGACCAGGTGGACGGCGCGGGTGGTGGGGCGGGACATCGGGGGCTCCGGACGGGTGAGGACGGGCGGACGTGATCACCGTAGGAAGCGCGGGAGCCGCCGGGTAGGGGCGCCGGTCGATGGAACGGCAGCATCCATGAGCAGGATCGATGGATCGCGGGATAGGTTCGGCCGCATGACCGATCTCGCCCCGCACGAGCTGCGGACCCTGGTCGCCGTCGAGGAGGAGCGGAGCTTCACGGCGGCCGCCGCACGCCTGGGCAGTACCCAGTCCGCCGTCTCGCACGCCGTCCGCGCCTGCGAGCGGAAGCTCGGCACGGTGCTCTTCGACCGGGGGCGCCACGGCGCGCGCCCCACCGAGGGCGGCGCGCGAGCGGTGGCGTACGCCCGCCGGATCCTGCGGCTGCTGGACGCGATGGGCCCCGAGGTGCGCGGCGCGGGAGCGGACGGGCCGCTGACCGGCACCCTGCGGATCGCCGCCTTCCGCAGTGCCGCCGCCCACCTGCTGCCGCCCGTCCTGGCCCGGCTGGCCGAGCGCCACCCCGGCCTCGGCACCCACGTCCGGATCGTCCGGGAACTCGGCCGCGGCACCGCCGGGGAGGTCGCCGACGGTCGCGCCGACCTCGGGCTGGCGACGCTCGACGCGGGCGGCCCGCCACCCGCCCCGGGCCTGGTCGCGGTGCGGCTGTACGAGGAGTCGTACGCGCTCGCACACCCGCACGGCCATCCGGCGCCGCGCGAGCTCCCGCTGGTCGACTGGGACGAGAACTGCGGCTCGTACACCCGGGACTGGTGGCAGCGGCAGGACTGGATCCCGCCCGCGACCGTGGACGTGGAGGACGACACGGTGGCCCTCTCGCTGGTCGCCCAGGGCCTCGGCATGGCGATCATGCCCCGGACGGCCCTGCTCGGCGCCCCGGCCGGCCTCGCCGTCACCGACCTCGGGCCGCGGCCGCCCAGCCGCTCGGTCGGGTACGTCACCACGTCCGAGCTGGCCGGGACGGCCGCCGTCCGGGCGCTGATCCGCGAGCTGCGCGAACTGCCGCTGCCGGCCGGGCTGTCGGCGGCCCGGTCCCCGGCCGGCCGGTCCGCGACGGTTCAGGCCCCGTAGGGCCGGGTCCCGCGGGCCCGGTCCATGGAGGCCCCAGCCCCGCGGGCTCAGGCCTCCATGGACCGGTTTCCGGCGGCTGGGCCCTCGACGGGCCGGTCCTCGACGGCCTCCCGGAGCCTGCGGAACTCCTCGGCCAGCCCGTCCAGGGTGTAGTGGGCGTTGAGGCCGCTGGGGTTCGGCAGCACCCACACCTCGGTGCCGCCGATGCCCTCCGGTTGCCGCCCCGGCACGGCCCGGCGCTGCCCGAAGGCCGTCCGGTAGGCGCCGATGCCGAGCACGGCCAGGACGCGCGGGCGCAGCCGCAGCACCCGTGCGCGCAGCGCGGCGCCGCCCTCGCGCAGCTCCTCGGCGGTCAGCTCGTCCGCCTTGGCGGTGGTGCGCGGGACGACGTTGGTGATGCCCAGGCCGAGTGCGAGCAACTCCCGCTGCTCGTCCGGGCGGTACTGGCGCCCGGTGAAACCGGAGCGGTGCAGGGCCGGCCAGAAGCGGTTGCCCGGGCGGGCGAAGTGATGACCGGTGGCGCCGGACCACAGGCCCGGGTTGATGCCGCAGAACAGCACCCGCAGCCCGGGACCGGAGATGTCCGGGATGGTGGTGTCCTTGGCGGCCAGCAGCTGCTCGGCGGTGGGCTTCATCGGTGCGCTCGGATTCACCCGGCCAAGTCTGCCGTGCCCTTGGCCACGGCCTTCGCCGTGCCCTTGGCCACGGCCTTCGCCTCCTTCGCCGTGCGCTCGGCGGTGTCCCTGGCGATCTCCTCGGCCGCGTCCCCGGCGGTGGGCTCGACCGCGCGCTCGGCCGTGTCCTCCGCCGGGCCCGGGGCCGGGGTCTGGGCCTGGGTCGGCCCCGAAGTCGCGGCGGCCGCCCGGCGGTTGCGCAGCCGGCGCAGGCCGAACACCACCACGGCCGCGTAGGCCCAGCCGACGAAGACGTCGATGATGAAGTGCTCCGCGCCGTAGACCAGGGTGAAGGTCATCGCGAGCGGGTAGGCGACCAGCACGGCCCGCAGCCAGCGGTTGGCGGTGGGCCAGAAGAAGAACAGCAGCATCGCCGGGTAGGCGGAGTGCAGCGAGGGCATCGCGGCGACGTCGTTGGCGAACTGACTGCCGTTCTCCAGCAGGGAGTCGGCCTGCGGCAGCCCGCTCACCGAGATCACTTCCCAGACCACCCGGGACAGGTGCGGCAGGTTGCCCTCCTGGGACACCAGCCACGGCGGGTCGGCCGGGTAGAGGAGATAGGTGGCGAAGCCGGCGAAGGTGAGCGTCAGGTAGGCGGCGAGCAGCTGCCGGAAGCGGTGGTGCGCGCGCCGCCAGAGCACCGCGAGCAGCAGGAAGACCACGAAGAAGTGCGAGAGGTAGACGGCCACCGCGGCGTAGTCGTACCAATGCGGTGAGCCGGCGGTGTAGAGCGCGTGCTGGAGCCGGACGGTCCAGGTCTCGCCGAGGCCGAGCACCTCGTCGAAGCGCAGCTGGGGCAGCCAGTGCGGGGCCCACGGGGTGTGGGCGCCGTAGCCGCGCAGCAGTGAGTACGCCCACACCACGGCCATCACCGGGACCCAGTCGCGCAGGACCAGGAGGAAGCCGCGGGGGCCGTGCCCGCTGTGCACGGCGGCGGTCAGCAGGGCGGCGATGAGCCAGAGGAACAGCACGTCGTTGGCCGCGGGGATGCCCTCGGTGCTCAGGAACCAGAGGAGGCACGTCAGGTAGAGCGGCCAGGCCAGCCACCGGAGTCTCGACCAGCCCGTCACGCGTGGGCGGGGCGGAGGCACCGGGCGTGGCTGCCCGGCCCGCGCGTCGTGCGGGGCCGGGGGGAGGGTCTTGGTCATGCGCACCGAAACTAGCAACCCAAACTTGGAGGACTCTGGGTGAAATATGACTGGATCGTAAGAACGTCCGATCCGGTCGACACCCGGTTCGACAGGTGAATTCGACTGTTGGTTCGACAGGTGGTTCGACGCACGGTCAGGCGCGGGTCAGGCCACGATGCCCAGCTCGTGCGGGGTGTTGTTGAAGCGTCGGCCGCCGGCCGGGGTGACGGTCACGATGTCCTCGATCCGCACCCCGAACCGGCCGGGCAGGTAGATCCCCGGCTCGATCGAGAAGCACATGCCCGGCACCAGCGGCCGTTCCTCGCCCTCGACCAGGTACGGAGGTTCGTGCGTGGTGGTGCCGATGCCGTGGCCGGTGCGGTGGATGAAGTACTCGCCGTACCCGCCCTCGGTGATCGCCCGGCGGGCGATCCGGTCGATCTCCTGGCAGGCTACCCCGGGGCGCACCGCCTCGAAGGCGGTCTGCTGGGCCAGTCGGACCAGCTCGTGCACCTTGCGCACCTCGTCCGGGACGTCCGCCCCGACATGCACCGTCCGGGTGGTGTCGGAACCGTAGCCGTCCTTGAGACCACCGAAGTCCAGCACCACGGTGTCACCCGTACGGATGACCCGGTCACCGGCCTCGTGATGCGGGTTGGCGCCGTTCGGCCCCGAGCCGACCACGGTGAAGTCGACCTGGCTGTGCCCGTACTGGATGAGCAGCGCGCCGAGGTCGGCGGCCACGTCGGTCTCCCGGCGGCCGGCGAACTCGACCTCCAGGATGCCCCGGTAGGCGGCGTCCGCCGCGCCGCCGGCGGCGGCCAGGCGGTCCAGCTCCTCGGTGTCCTTGACGGCGCGCAGCATCGGCAGGCAGTCGGTGAGCGAGGTGAAGGAGACGCCGGGCAGCGCGGCCTGGAAGCCGAGCAGGTGCAGTGCCCAGGTGTTGTCGGAGACGCCGTACCGTCCGGCCGGGTCGAGCAGCGGGCCGACGGTGGCGAACGGGTCCTCGCCGTCGGACCAGTCGAGCAGCCCGACGGCCGGGGCACCGACCGCCTTCTCGGCATCCGGGCGCTCCAACTTCGGCACCACCAGAGCGGGTTCGCTTCCGGCGGTGAGGACGAGGGCGGTCAGCCGCTCGGTGATCGCGGTGGGCGAGTAGCCGCACAGGTAGGCCAGATCGGGACCGGGGGCGACGACCAGGCCGGCCAGACCGGCGGCGGTCGCCTCGGCGGTGGCGCGGGACATCCGGGCGGTGTGGTCCTCGACGGTGAAGGGGCGGGGCACGGCGGTTCCTCCTCGGGGGCCGGACGGGCGCTGCTGGGACTCCATCGCGTCAACTCCATCACTTCCTCGTCGAGTTGGCGAAGCTCTCGGGGAGGAACCGGCGCGATCTGGACGGCGCTGCGGAACGCTCTCCGGGCGGCGAGGCGCGGGCGGGCGGGGCGTGTCCGTGGAACGCATCCGGTCCTCCTCCAGTCCTCCTCCGGTACGGCGCCGTAGTGGCTCAGGACGTGGGCCGCGTGAGCCGCGTGGGCCGCGCGCTGGTCGCGCTGGTCGCGCGGGCGGCGCGGGGTCCGGCGCGGTGGGTCCGCGGCCCGCCCCGGGAAGCCCTCGGGGGAGGGCCGTACCCGGCCAGTTCACCCGGTTGCCGGGCCCGCCGCATGCGGCGGACGGCCGTGCGGGTGAGCGGCGGCCGACCCGGGGCGTCAGTCCTGCCGGTCGGCCGACTCGGCAGACTCGGTGGACTTGGTGGATTCAGCGGATGCGGCGGATCCGGCGGACTCGGCAGCGGGCCACACGGCGCGCCGCAGCGTGCGGCTCGCGGTCGCGGCCAGCAGGGCGGCGGCGAGCAGGGCGCTGATCCCGACCAGCACGGTGGCGGGGGAGGACCGGTCCAGCAGCAGGCCGGTGACGAAGCTCCCGGCGGGCATGCCGGCGGCGAGCAGCGTCATGGTCGCCGCGATCACCCGGCCGCGCAGCGCGTCCGGCACCTGGCGGAAGACCAGCAGGTCGAGCATCACCCGCAGGGTCGGCACGCCCACGCCGAACACGAACAGCGCGGCGAAGACGGTCGGCGCCCCGCCGGGCAGCAGCGGCGCCAGCGGGACCGGCACGGCGCTCCAGGCCACCGCCAGCAGCAGCACGCCGGGGCCCGCCAGCCGGTGCAGCCGGGCGACCAGGGCGGTGCCGGCCAGCGCCCCGACCGCCTCGCCGGCCAGGGCCAGGCCGATCCCGGTGCCGCCGGTGCCGTGCTCGCGCAGCAGCACCATGACGGGCAGCAGCAGGGCGGTCCCGGCGAGATTGATCACCAGCAGGACGGCCAGAGCGGGCCGCAGCAGCGGGGACGCGGCGAGGACGCGGAAGCCCGCCAGGGCGCTGTTCCCGGTGGACGGGTCGGCATCCCCGGACTCGTGCGGGCTGGGGAAGCGCACCGCGACGGCGGCGGTCACCGCGAGCAGGGAGGCGAGCGCGGCGCCGAGGAAGGGGACCGCATGGCCGAGCCCGAACAGGAACCCGGCCAGTGGCGGTCCCGCCAGCGAGGCCCCGCTCATTCGGGCCTCGTCCTGGGCCAGGGCCTGGGAGAGCTGCTCCGGCGGGACCACCGAGCGCAGCGCGAGCAGCCGGACCGGGCCGCCGTAGGCGATCGTCGCGCCGATCACGGCGGCGACCAGCAGCAGGTGGACCAGGTTCGGCGGGCCGAACGCCAGGGCCACCGGGACGCTGGCGAGGGCGAGCAGCCGGGCGCTGTCGGCGGCGATCAGCACCCGGCGGCGGTTCACCCGGTCGGCCACCACGCCGCCGTGGACGCCCAGCAGCAGGGTGGCGGCCATCTGCACGGCGCCGAAGGCTCCGGCGGAGGTGGAGGAGCCGGTGAGTGCGAGGACCAGCAGGGGGAAGGCGGTGTCGCCGATCACCATGCCGAGGGTCGCGGAGGCCTGACCGGCCCAGAGGGCCTGGAACCGCAGGTTGCGCCGCAGCGGTACGAGCGGCGGCGGTGGTACGGGCGACGAAGGAACGGGCGACGAAGGCACGGACGGGGAAGGCGCGGGCGGCGAGGGCGCGGCCGGCGGGGCGCCGGCAGGTCCGGGGTGCTCCATCGCCGCTGTCGTCGTCGGTTGGTCCGTCATGTCCCGCCCCCATCGTTCGCGATTGCCGCAACCATTCACGTCTGCATGAATGATGTCGTAGGCGTCATTGGTTTCGCAAGGGTGATTGATGGCTCAGTGGTGAGCGCTCACCGGGGCGTGATTGCGAACGGAGCGGCCGATCTGGAAGGGTGGCCCCCGTGGTCGAGCACACACCGGAGGCCGCCGACAGCGGCGAGCAGCAGCCCGTCACCTGGGTCAAGGAACGCCAGGTGTCCGACGTCGCGGTGCTCAAGGCCCTGGCCGACCCGCTGCGCCTGGCCATCCTCGGCGCGCTGCAGTCCTCCGAGGACCGTCCGCTGACGGCCAAGGAGCTCGCCGCCACGCTCGACGAGCCGCAGACCAAGCTCTACCGGCACATCAAGCAGTTGGAGAAGGCCGGGCTGGTCCTGGTGGCCGGCACCCGGCTGGTCTCGGGCATCGTGGAGAGCCGCTACCGGGTCGCCCAGGGGGCGATCCGGCTGGCCCCGGAGATGTTCACCGCCGACTCCCCGGCCCGCTCCGAGGCGTACGAGGCCGTCGTGGCCGCGATGGACCGGGTGCGGTCCGACTTCCGCGCCAGGATCGCCGAAGGCCGGCTGGACTTCGGCCGGCCGCCCGGTGGTTCAGGCCCGCCGTCCGGACTGTTCGCGGACTTCGCGCTGCGGCTCAGCCCGGACCGGCTGGACCGGCTGCGATCCCAACTGGCCGAAATCTTCGACGAACTGAACGAAGAAGGGCCGAGTGCGGCCGAGGATGCGCTGGATGTGACCGTCTTTACCCTGCTCTACGGTCTCCGACCGGGCACGGAATCATAAATTCCGGGTCGTCTGTCGGTGCGGTGGGACACCATGTCCGCCATGTCCTACGAACTCCAGGCGCTGATAGGAACACGGGAGCTGCTGACGGTGGCGGCGGCGGAGGTTCCGGCGGCCCGGGTGGTGCCGTTGGCGCAGGGGCTGGCCCTGATCCCGGTCACCTCCGCCGTCCTCACCGCGCTCCAGGGGGACGGCGTCCTGCGCAGGCCCGGCGGCGGGGCCGGGCCCGGCCGGTACGCGGACGGCTTCGAACTCCGGCTGGCCGCCTGGTCGAAGGCCGGGCCGATCGCCCGCGTCGAGGCGCGGTACTTCGGTGGCGGCGGCACCCAGCGCGCGGCCGTCTGGGTGGACGGCGCGGTCACCCTCGGCCCGCTCACCATCGGCGAGTTCGAGCCCGCCCCGGCCGAGGGCACCCCGATCTCCCGTGCCCTGCGGCAGATCGGCGCCCGTACCGAGGAGGGCCGGACGGACGAGTTCGAGTCGGTCGGCCTGGGCCGGCACCGCAGCACCGGCGGCTGGGCGGAGCCGGCCGACTGACCCCGCCGCCGCAGTTCGTGATCGTGCCCGTGTCCGCGCTTGTGCCTGGGGCGGTGCCCGTCCCCGTGCCGTCAGTGCGGGGTGGGTGAGTCGGCCTGCCAGCGCCGGCCGATGGAGCGCAGCAGGGCCGGATAGACGCCGAGGTACCGGAAGGGCTTGATGGCGGCCATGTAGAGGTGGCCGAGGAGCCCGTTGGGCTTGACCAGGACGGCCATCTGGGCGCGGTACGCGCCGCTGCCGGGAGCGGTCTCGACCCAGCCGAGGTGGAGGATGCCGTGGACGGTGCGGTTGGCCGTCTCGGCGGTCCACTCGTCGTGGAGCAGGTAGACGGAGCGAAACGGCGCGGAGCGGGTGTCGGGGCCGCGCGGGGCGTCCCGGAGATCGGCGGGGAGGCGGTCGCGGAGGGTGGGGACGCGGGTGCCGAGGCCGGCGTCGGGCTTGTCCCAGCCGAGCAGGGCGCCGAGCTTCCAGCGGGCCGCGAAGAGGAGACGGACGACGGGGGAGGCGGACATCGGGGCGCCGGTGCCGCTGGCGAACTGCTCGACCAGGCGGGCGAGGTCGTCGGGGCCGCCGGGGGTCGGCAGGGCCCACACGTCCTCCAGGCGGAAGTCGGGGGCGATCTCGTGGATCCGCCACGGGCGGGAGGTGTGTGCCGTGCGGGGGAGTCTCATCTGCGTGCCCCTGTCTGTACGGTGCCGTATAGATCCAGGCTAGACCCGTGTGTACGGTGGCGTATACGCAAGGGCGTGAGCGTGAGGAGCGACACAGTGGAACGAGACGCGGCGAGGGGCCCGGCATGGGCGTGACGCGGACGCCGCGCGCCCGGTGGATCGAGGAGGGGCTGCGGGCGCTCGCGGCCGGCGGCCCGGAGGCGGTGCGCGTCGAGCCGCTCGCCCAGGCGCTCGGCGTCACCAAGGGCGGCTTCTACGGATACTTCCGCAACCGGGGCGCGCTGCTCGACGAGATGCTCGACACCTGGGAGCGGGAAGTCGCCGAGGGAGTGATCGCCCAGGTCGAGGACGAGGGCGGCGACGCCCGGACCCGGCTCGGGCGACTCTTCGCGATCGCCGCCACCAGCGGCGACGGGCCCGTGACCGGCACCACCGTCGACCTGGCGATCCGCGACTGGGCGCGGCGCGACGAAGCGGTCGCCGAACGCCTGCGCCGCGTGGACAACCGCCGGATGGCCTACCTGCGTTCGCTCTACGCGTCGTTCTGCCCCGACCCGGACGACGTCGAGGTCCGCAGCCTGATCAGCTTCTCGCTCCGGATCGGCCACCACCTCCTCGCCGTCGACCACGAGGGCCGCAGCCGCGCCGAGGTGATGGAACTGACCCGCGATTGGCTCCTGCGCTAGAGCCTGTCTCCGGCCGGCCGGGCGGCCGGCCGGGCACATGGAAAGCGGGCACGGAAAACGGGGGCGCGGCACCGAAGAAGGTCCGGTGCCGCGCCCCCGTTGTGTCCCGCAGCCGCTCGGAGCCTGCGTCGCCGCAGGCCGGGGCCGGTGCTAGCGGTAGTTCACGTACTGGAGCGCGAAGTCCAGGTCCTTGCCCTTGAGCAGGGCCTGCACGGCCTGGAGGTCGTCGCGGCTCTTCGAGCTGACGCGCAGCTCGTCGCCCTGGACCTGCGCCTTGACGCCCTTCGGGCCCTCGTCACGGATGATCTTCGCGACCTTCTTCGCGTCCTCCGTGGTGATGCCCTCCTTGACGTTGGCGAAGATCTTGTACTCCTTGCCGGACAGCTGCGGCTCGCCGGCGTCCAGAGCCTTCAGCGACAGGCCGCGCTTGATGAACTTGGTCTGCAGGACGTCGAGGATGGCGCGCACGCGCTCCTCGCCGTTCGCCTTCATCTCGATCTTCTCGGCGGTGCGGCTGATCTCGCCGCCGACGCCCTTGAAGTCGAAGCGCGTCGCGATCTCACGGGAGGTCTGGTTGATCGCGTTGTCGACCTCCTGCCACTCGACCTTCGAGACGATGTCGAAACTGGAGTCGGCCATGGGTGTTGGTCTCCTTGATGCTCTGGCTTCACTGGCACGGCCCGCCCTCGCGGGCGTCCGGAGTCCCAGCCTATCCAGCGCCACACCGGCCCCGCCCGTACCGCCCGCCCGCGGTTCCTTGATCATTGCGTGATCTATCGAGTGGCGGAGCACCCCCCGGCATCGGGTATGGTTTACCAAGTCGAACGGGGTGAACACCCCGGGAAACAAAGATCCTGGCTGGTTGCCCGAGCGGCCAAAGGGAGCAGACTGTAAATCTGTCGCGCAAGCTACGCAGGTTCGAACCCTGCACCAGCCACAGGATAGAAAAGCGGTCCCTGACCTGCGGAAACGTAGGTGAGGGGCCGCTTCTTCGTTTATTTGCAACTAGGTGGTTGCAGTGCCCCGTTCAGGTGGCTTGTCGCACTTTGCGCCACTCGAATCCCACCGCTGACCACCTCATACGGACCAGCGGCGGACCAGGATCCGGAGCCGACGGCGTCGGACGGTTCAGGATGAGCCGCTTCGAGATCAGCTCGTTCGCGTACTCGACGCTGCCGTGCAGGCACTTCGCGTAGACCCGCAGCAGGACGGCCACGCTGCGCCCCGCCCGCCGGGCGACCTCCGTCGGGTCGACCCCGGAGTTCAGCCCAAGCGAGATCCCGGCATGCCGCAGGTCGTACGGCCGCTTGCCGAGCTTCGTGGCGCAGTCGGCCGGCGACAGCACCTCGGTGCGGGCCCGCTGCCAGACAGCCGCCCGTCGGGCACTGTGCCGTACAGCTCGATGTGCTCCCGCAGCAGCTTCACCAGCTCGGGCAGCCAGGGTTCGAGCCCGGCGACAAGCTGCTTTCCGGCCCCGAGCTGGCTAAGCACTTCGGCGTGGCGCGTGGCACGGTGGACAAGGCACTCGACCTGCTCCGCACCGAGGGGCTGATCGTGACCCGGACAGGGAGCGCACCTCTCGGCCGCTCGGGCTGCAGTCGCACCCGGAGGCGGCCTTCGAGCAGCAGGTGAGCCCGTTCTCCAGCGAGACGCTGCACAACGCGCTCCAGGAGCCGCTCGACAAGGTCCGCTCCGGGCGGCTGGCACCGGAGTCCATCACGGTCCGCCTGCTGCTGCCGGACACCACGGCGCCCATGGCGGTGCCGGTCCTGGTCGACGGGCTCCAGGACGAGGCCGCCCTCCGGCAGCGCGCCCGCAACATCGCCCTGACGAACGCCGGCGGGATCGCGCACTCGGTGGAGATGCTGGCCGAGCTGGGCCTGGTCCAGAAGGCGAGCGTCCAGGTCAAGGTGCACCGGGCGTCCAGCCGGTTCGAGCTGTACATCCTGAACCGGTCGGAGGCGTTCTTCGGCTTCTACCCGCTCCGCGAGCGCACCGTGGCGATCGACGACACGGCCCACACCTTCTACGACGTGACCGACAAGGACACCAGCTTGTTCCACCACGCCGCCGGCCCGGACGACGCCTCGCTGGGATCGCAGTACGTCCAGCAGGCCCAGATGTGGTTCGACAGCGTGCGGTCCACGATCGCCTACGAGCGCCAGCCGTGACCGCCACCCCGCATCAACTCGCCGACGTCCTGTGGCCGGTGAAGCACATCCTCCTCGACTTCGACGGCCCGGTGTGCTCGGTCTTCGCCGGCCTCCCCGCCCCTGAGGTCGCGCGCCGACTCCGTGAGGACCGGCTCGCCACCGGCGAGCCGGTCCTGGCCGGGGCGGAGGAGGAGAGCGACCCGCTCGCCCTGCTCCGGCTGATCTCGGAAGCTCGCCCCGATCTTACGGAGAGCACGGATGCGGAGCTGGCCGCGCTGGAGACCGAAGCCGTTCGGGTCGCTCGCGCGACTCCGGGCGGAGAATCGGTTCTCCAGGCATGTGCCCGCTCCGGCCGTCTAGTCTCCGTGGTCAGCAATAACGCGGGCGTGGCCATCGAGGCATATCTCGCCGAACGCGGCCTCAGTCGCTACGTGGCTGGTGTCTTCGGACGCACCCCGGGCGATCCCTCCTCCATGAAGCCGAACCCGCGCCTCCTGCTCGAAGCGATGGAAGCCGCGGGCACTGCACCGGGGCACTGCATCTTCATCGGCGACGCGGCCCGCGACGTCGAGGCCGGGGAGGCTGCTGGCGTCCCGATGATCGGATACGCCAACAAGCCGGGGAAGGACGTCAATCTGGCGGCCGCTGGTGCCGTGGTGATCGCGGACTCGATGGAGCATCGCGGACGCCCTGACCTAATGTCCAAGTTCTGATCAAGCAACAGGCTGGTCAGCGGCGGGGCGTACCCCTGACCTGCTGACCAGCTCGTTTGCCTGCGGCCTCACGGCTCCGGCCGTTGTGGAGGGGGCCAGCTATGTTCGAGCCGGGCCAGGGTGGGGTGTCACCGGTCGTCGTGTGAGCCTTCGCCATCTGCGTTAGGGGCAGGCAGGATGGCCTCTAGATTGCGAGGGAGTTCAAGCTTGTAGCGAGCAGCGATCATGCCAAGCTGAATCCCGAAGACTGCCCGAAGCTCACCGGTAGATTCCCCGTCTGATGACCAGATCGAGAAGAGGTCACAGTTCCTGGCGGATGACGCGTTGAATCGGGTTTGGAGCCTATAGTCACTGGGTTCTCTAGGTCGGCATTATCGCTGCCTTTGGGTCAGTGATCACGCTACCTGCCGAGTGCAGCAACGCAGAAGCCCCGCACCGAACGATGCGGGGCTTCTGGCGTGCCCAGTCTGTCTACCGGTCTACCGGTACTTCCGCCTCGCGGCCGGTGCAGCGCAGCCACTCGTTGAAGCGCCATAGAAGAGCCTCTGGGTGCGGTTGGCGGTCCAGGTCAAGCTTTGGGTGCACGATACCCATGGCTTCCAGGCTTGGCCCGCCAGGGCGCGCCTCTGCGGTCAGGGTGTCGGGGTTGATGGCGAAGAGGTGGGCGTCAAAGGCCCTGTGAAGCGCCGCGTTCATCGGCAGGCCGTTGCGGGCGTCGGAGGTGCCGCCGTCGGCGTCGCCTCGGAGATGGGCTGCTTCGACCATCTGGGGAATCGCGATCCCCGAGAGCGAGCAGCGTGGACCATACCGCTGGAACACTTCGAGTTTGAATCGCGCCTGGTCCGGTCGTGTGACCACGGTCCCGTTCCGTCGGCGGCGCCTGTTGCCTTCGAGCTGGAACGGCTGCTCCTCTGAGCGGTCGTGGTCCAGGACTTGCACGGGCGGGGTCTCACCGAAGTTGACCAGGAACAGGCTGCTCTCGTCCTCCCAGCCCTCTACCCATGCAAGGTGTACGCCTCGGAGGTCGCCACGCTCGGTGACTACAAACAGGGGAAGTCGGAGCGTGGCGGCCGCCTTCGTGGCGTTGACTTCACCGAGGTCACGGCCCGGTTGCCGTGTGACTGGGTAGTGGTACAGGGCTCCGTTCTCGTTCAGGTCGTCAGGGTAGTGCTGGCCGGTGTGCTTGAGGCCGATCGTCACGCCGTCGGGGTGGATCTTCTGGGTGCGGGACTTGTCCGTCCAGATGCCCCGGTAGTTGCCGTATGCACCTACTGAGCGGACGATGTCTGCGGTGACTAGCCCTGAGCTGTCCCGCCGTGCGAGCAGATTCCGCCACACAGCCAGGCGCCACTCCCGCTCTGCGACTACGGTCTCCGTGTGGCTGTTCAGGACCGTAAACCCCATGGCGCGCAGTACGGGGTTCGCGGCCGCCTCGCCACCATCGAATTGGTCGTTCGACAACGCGCCGCTTGTCCGATGCTGGTAGCCGTAAGCGACGCCAGCGATCGCCTTGGCGTCGTACAGCAGGTCAGCGTGGCTGAGGTAGTACTGCGTTGAGGGACCGAACCCGTACCTGCCGCGGAAAGCCTGCCCGCCCAAGTCGTTGTACTCAGCGAGTGCCCTCTCCACCGCGGTGGCACTCGTCAGGTCCCTGATTCCCATGGCCCACCCTTAGGTCTCGACTGGCGACGTGAGCCTACTAACTTCAACCTTCGGAGATCAGTTCCCTCGTCGAGTGTGAGGCAGGACTCAGCATCACTGGCGTCCAAGATCCGGGCCAGTCATGGACCAGAGGCCCCCGTGTATGGGACGCAAGATGACTCCATGCAGGTCAGGGCACTCGACCCACCGGTTCGCGCAGCAGACTGTAAGTCTGTCGCGCAAGCTGTGCAGGTTCGAACCCTGCACCAGCCACAGGGTGGAGAAGCAGCCCCCGATCTGCGGAGACGCGGATCGGGGGCTGCTTCGTTGTGTTCCGGCGGTTCCGTGGGGGCGGGGCCGGCCGGGCTACTTATTGCACATTGCTTGCAATTACGGGTAGCAGGCAGCAGAGTGGGGGCCGGGGGTGGGAGTCCTTCGACAGAGCTGATCGTCTTCCCAGCCGGCGACCGCCGGGACAACGGCTCGCCCCACCCCCGCCAACAGCCACCGGATGGGGCCGGCGCGGCGCGGCCGCCGCGTCAAGGGCGCGTCAAGGGCGCTCGTGGCGGCGTCAGGAACGCGTAGGGCCCGCCGGGGCGGCGGGTGCGCGGACCGCAGGATCGGACCAACTACCGACTGCGGAGGTCCGTCCGATGTCCAGCGCCACCACCACCCCGGCCGTCACGGCCGAACCCGAGCCGCCGGACACCGGTACGGGCGACGAGCGGCACCGGCTCAGCGCGCTCGGCGGGCTGGCCGCGCTCTCGCTGGACGCCATGGCCTCGGTCGCGTACGGGCCGGAGTCGATCGTGCTGGTGCTCGCCGCCGCCGGGGCGTACGGGCTGGGCTTCACGCTGCCGGTCACCGCGGCGATCGCCCTGCTGCTGGCGGTGCTGGTCGCCTCCTACCGGCAGGTGATCGCGGCTTTCCCGGATGGTGGCGGCTCCTACGCGGTGGCCAAGGCGCACCTGGGCCGCCGGACCGCGCTGACCGCGGCTGCCTCGTTGGTCGTCGACTACGTCCTGAACGTCGCGGTCTCGGTCACCGCCGGCGTCGCCGCGCTCACCTCGGCCGTCCCTGGCCTGTACGACGACCGGGTCTGGCTCTGCCTGGGCGTGCTCGCGCTGGTCACCGCGGTGAACCTGCGCGGGATCGCCGAGTCGGCGCGCTGGTTCATGGCGCCGACCGCCGTCTTCGTGCTCTCCATCCTGGCGATCGTCGTGGTCGGGCTGTTCCGGGACGGCCCGGCCAGCACCGCGGCCGCCGCGGGCCACGCCTCGGCGCTCGCCGAGAACGCCACCGCCGTCGGCGCGCTGCTGCTGCTCAAGGCCTTCGCGGCCGGCTGTTCCGCGCTGACCGGCGTGGAGGCGGTGGCCAACGCCGTCCCCTCCTTCCGCACCCCGCGGGTCAGGCGCGCCCAGCACACCGAGGTCGCGCTCGGTGCCCTGCTCGGCGTGATGCTGATCGGGCTGGCCGTGCTGATCGGCCGCTTCCACCTCCAGCCGGTCGAGGGCGTCACGGTGCTCGCCCAGCTCGCCGACGCCTCGCTCGGCCACGGGTTCGGCTTCTACGTCGTCCAGTTCGCCACCGTGGTGCTGCTCGGGCTCGCCGCCAACACCTCCTTCGGCGGGCTGCCGGTGCTGCTCGACCTGCTCGCCCGGGACAACCACCTCCCGCACGTGTTCGCGCTGCGCGCCGACCGCCAGGTGTACCGGTACGGCGTGCTGTTCCTGGCCGCGGTGTCGGCGGCGCTGCTGGTCGGCTCCGGCGGGGACGTCAACAGCCTGGTGCCGCTGTTCTCCATCGGCGTGTTCGTCGGCTTCACCGTCTGCCAGGTCGGCATGGTTCGGCACTGGCTGCTGCACCGGCCGTCCGGCTGGCGGTGGAAGGCCGCGCTGAACGGTTTCGGCGCGCTGCTCACCGGCGTCGCGGCGCTGGTCGTCACCGGCACCAAGTTCACCGAGGGCGCCTGGGGCATCGTGGTGGCGCTGCCGCTGCTGGTGGTGCTGTTCGAGGCGGTCCACCGCAGCTACGCGCGGATCGGCGAGCGGCTGGAGCTGGGCCGGGTGCCCGGCCCGGTGACCAGGCAGCGCAGCCTGGTCGTCGTCCCGGTGACCGCGATCACCCGGCTGACCCGGGACGGCCTGTCGGCGGCGCTCTCGCTCGGTGACGAGGTGATGGCGGTGACGGTGGTGCACGAGCCGGCCGCCGCGGAGGCGCTGCGCCGGGACTGGGAGCTGTGGCGTCCGGGCGTGCCGCTGGTGGAGATCCCGGACGTCCACCGCCGGCTGGGCCGGCCGATCGCCGACTTCGTCAACGAGCTGGGGGCGGAGCACGCCTACGACCGGCTGACCGTGCTGATCCCCGAGGTGGAGCCGGCCCGCTGGTGGCAGCGGGCGCTGCAGAACCGGCGCGGCGCCGTGATCGACCGTGCCCTGCGGCGGCACACCGACGCGGTGGTCTGCCGGCTGCGCATGCGGATGTGATGAGGCGCGGGAACGGAGCGGCCCCGGACGGCAGACCGCCGTCCGGGGCCGCTCCGTTCCCGGCACGTTCCCCGCACGGCGACGCCCGACGAGTGCCGACGAGTGCCGCCGAGTACCGACGAGTGCCGACGAGTGCCGCCGAGTACCGATGAGTACCGACGAGCACCGCCGCCCGTCCCCCGCCGGATCTCGGCCCGATCACGACGGTCTCGGTCCGGTGAAGCGCCCGTCAAGGCCGCGTCAACGTCACGCCGTCACCCGTATGGAGGGCGTCAGGGCCCCATAACGCGCCCCTGACGGCTGGTTTGCTGCATCTGCCGGTCGTCCGCCGGCGCCGCGCGAGCCCTTCCGGCCCAGGTCGCGGCATCTCCCGAACCACTCTGGTGGAGCCCATGTCCGATCTCATCTACGTCGGTGTCACGGTCGCCGTGTTCGCCGTCATCGCCCTGATCGCGCGGGGGGTGGAGAAGCTGTGAGCGCCGAGAACATCGCTGGTCTGATCGTGGCCGTCGCCCTCGTCGGCTATCTCGTCGTCGCGCTGATCTACCCGGAGAAGTTCTGACATGAGCTCCACTCTCGCGGGCTGGCTCCAGGTCATCGCCCTCGTCGGCGCGCTGGCCCTGTGCTACCGCCCCCTCGGCGACTACATCGCCAAGCTCCTCACCTCCGCCAAGCACCTCCGGGTCGAGCGCGGCATCTACAAGGTGATCGGCGTCGACGGCGACGCCGATCAGCGCTGGCCGGCCTACCTCCGCTCGGTGCTGGCCTTCTCCGCCGTCTCCGTCCTCTTCCTCTACGGCCTGATCCGCCTCCAGGGCTACCTGCTGCTGAACCTGGGTGTTCCGCAGATGGAGGGCCACCAGGCCTGGAACACCGCGATCTCGTTCGTCGCCAACACCAACTGGCAGTCCTACGGCGGCGAGTCCGCGATGGGCCACCTGGCGCAGATGGCGGGCCTGGCGGTGCAGAACTTCGTCTCCGCGGCCGTCGGCATCGCCGTCGTCGCCGCGCTGATCCGGGGGTTCACCCGCAACAGGACGGACCGGGTCGGCAACTTCTGGGTGGACCTCACCCGGATCAGCCTGCGCCTGCTGCTGCCGATCTCGATCGTCTTCGCCCTGGTCCTGGCCGCCAACGGCGTGATCCAGAACTTCCACGGCTTCCACGAGGTCACCAACCTCGCGGGTGACGTCCAGAAGATCCCGGGCGGCCCGGTGGCCTCCCAGGAGGTCATCAAGCTGCTGGGCACCAACGGCGGCGGCTTCTTCAACGCCAACTCGGCGCACCCGTTCGAGAACCCGACCGGCTTCACCAATCTGGTGGAGATCTTCCTGATCCTGCTGATCCCGTTCGCGCTGCCGCGGACCTTCGGCCGGATGGTGGGGGACAACCGCCAGGGCTACGCGATCGTCGCCGTGATGGGCCTGTTCTGGGTCGCCTCGGTGGCCCTGCTGACCCTCGCCGAGTCGCAGCACCAGGGCAGCGCCCTGCAGGCCGCGGGCGCCGCGATGGAGGGCAAGGAGCAGCGCTTCGGCATCGCCGCCAGCTCGCTGTTCGCCGCCTCGACCACGCTGACCTCGACCGGTGCGGTGAACTCCTTCCACGACTCGTACACGCCGTTCGGCGGCGGGCTGACGGTCTTCAACATGATGCTGGGCGAGATCGCGCCCGGCGGTGTGGGCTCCGGTCTGTACGGGATGCTGGTGCTCGCGGTCGTCGCGGTGTTCGTCGCCGGCCTGATGGTCGGCCGCACCCCCGAGTACCTGGGCAAGAAGCTCGGCGGCCGGGAGATGAAGTTCGCCTCGCTGTACATCCTCACCACGCCGACGATCGTGCTGGTCGGCACGGGCGTGGCGATGGCCCTGCCGGGCGAGCGCGCCGGGATGCTCAACTCGGGCGCCCACGGCTTCTCCGAGGTGCTGTACGCCTTCACCTCGGCCGCCAACAACAACGGTTCGGCCTTCGGCGGCATCACCGTCAACACCGACTGGTACGACACCGCGCTCGGTCTGGCGATGATCTTCGGCCGTCTCCTGCCGATCGTCTTCGTCCTGGCGCTGGCCGGCTCGCTCGCCCAGCAGCAGCCGGTCCCGGCCACCCCGGGCACCCTGCCCACCCACAAGCCGCTGTTCGTGGGCCTGCTGTCGGGCGTGATCCTGATCGTCGTCGGCCTCACCTACTTCCCGGCCCTGGCTCTCGGGCCGATCGCGGAAGGTCTGTCCTCCTGATGTCCACCTCTACGCTCAACCCCGCACCGGCCGACAAGCCGGAGCCCGCCGCGCCGCACAGAGTGGCGAGCGGCCTGCTCGACCCGAAGCTGATCCTCGCGTCCCTGCCGGACGCGGTGAAGAAGCTCGACCCCCGGGTGATGATCAAGAACCCGGTGATGTTCGTCGTCGAGGTCGGCTCGGTGGTCACCACGGTCTCCGCGATCGCCGACCCGTCCGTGTTCGCCTGGGCCATCACCGTCTGGCTCTGGCTCACCACGGTGTTCGCGAACCTGGCCGAGGCCGTGGCCGAGGGCCGCGGCAAGGCCCAGGCCGACACCCTGCGCAAGACCAAGACCGAGAGCGTCGCCCGCCGGCTCACCGACTGGCCCGCCACCCGGGCCGAGGAGGAGGTGCCCGGCACCGCGCTGAGGCTCGGCGACCACGTGGTGGTCGAGGCCGGCCAGATCATCCCCGGCGACGGTGACGTGGTCGAGGGCGTCGCCAGCGTCGACGAGTCGGCGATCACCGGCGAGTCCGCGCCCGTCATCCGCGAGTCCGGCGGCGACCGCAGTGCCGTCACCGGCGGCACCAAGGTGCTGTCCGACCGGATCGTGGTGAAGATCGCCTCGGAGCCCGGCAAGTCGTTCATCGACCGCATGATCGCCCTGGTCGAGGGTGCCGCCCGGCAGAAGACGCCGAACGAGATCGCGCTCAATATCCTGCTGGCCTCGCTGACCATCGTCTTCCTGGTCGCGGTCGTGACCCTCCAGCCGATGGCCACCTACGCGGGCGCCCCGCAGTCGATGATCGTCCTGGTCGCCCTGATCGTGGCACTCATCCCGACCACCATCGGCGCGCTGCTCTCCGCGATCGGCATCGCCGGCATGGACCGGCTGGTGCAGCGCAACGTGCTGGCGATGTCGGGCCGCGCCGTCGAGGCCGCCGGCGATGTCAACACCCTGCTGCTCGACAAGACCGGCACCATCACCCTGGGCAACCGCCAGGCCGCCGAGTTCCTGGCCGCCCCGGGCGTGTCCACCGACGAACTGGCCAGCGCCGCGCAGCTCTCCTCGCTCGCGGACGAGACCCCGGAGGGCCGCTCGATCGTGGTCCTCGCGAAGACCGAGTACGGTCTGCGGGCCCGCGCCCAGGGCGAGCTGACCCACGCCACCTGGGTGCCGTTCACCGCCCAGACCCGGATGTCGGGCGTGGACCTGGACGAGGCCGAGGGCGTCCACCAGGTCCGCAAGGGCGCGGCCGGCTCGGTCTCCAACTGGGTGACCGAGAACGGCGGTTCGGTCGGCGACGAGGTCGCCGCCCTGGTCGACGGCATCTCCGCCGCCGGTGGCACCCCGCTGGTCGTCGCCACCAAGGTCGGCAGCGGGCCCGCCCGCGTCCTCGGGGTCATCCACCTCAAGGACGTGGTCAAGGAGGGCATGCGGGAGCGCTTCGACGAGCTCCGCCGGATGGGCATCAAGACCATCATGATCACGGGCGACAACCCGCTGACCGCCAAGGCGATCGCGGAGGAGGCCGGCGTGGACGACTTCCTCGCCGAGGCCACGCCCGAGGACAAGATGGCCCTGATCAAGAAGGAGCAGGAGGGCGGCAAGCTGGTCGCGATGACCGGCGACGGCACCAACGACGCCCCCGCGCTCGCCCAGGCCGACGTCGGCGTCGCGATGAACACCGGGACCATGGCGGCCAAGGAGGCCGGCAACATGGTCGACCTGGACTCCAACCCGACCAAGCTGATCGAGATCGTGGAGATCGGCAAGCAGCTGCTGATCACCCGCGGCGCGCTGACCACCTTCTCGATCGCCAACGACGTGGCCAAGTACTTCGCGATCATCCCCGCGATGTTCGCCGGGGTCTACCCGGGCCTGAGCCACCTCAACATCATGGGCCTGCACAGCCCGCAGTCCGCGATCACCTCGGCGATCATCTTCAACGCCCTGGTCATCATCGGCCTGATCCCGCTCGCCCTGCGCGGCGTGCGCTACCGCCCGTCCGACGCCAGCTCGCTGCTGCGCCGCAACATCGGGGTCTACGGCTTCGGCGGCCTGGTGGTGCCGTTCGTCGGCATCAAGCTGATCGACCTGATCGTCCAGTTCATCCCCGGCCTCAGCTGACGCAGGGAAGGAGAGAAAACCATGTCCAAGCCCCTGCCGACCATCCTCCGCACCCACTTCACCGCCCTGCGGGCACTCCTGGTGCTCACCGTGATCCTCGGGATCGCCTACCCCCTGCTGATCACCGGCATCTCCCAGGCCGCCTTCACCGACAAGGCGAACGGCTCGCCCGTGACGTCCGACGGCAAGGAGGTCGGTTCCAGCCTGATCGGCCAGAACTTCAACCTCCCGAAGAAGAACCCGGACGACCCGAAGGAGGAGGCCCGGCCGGACCCGAAGTGGTTCCAGCCCCGCCCCTCCGCGGCCGGGACCGGCTACGACGCCTCCTCCTCCAGCGCCAGCAACCTCGGCCCGAACAGCGAGGACCTGCTGAAGGCCGTCGAGGACCGCCGCGCCGCCGTCGCCGCGTTCGACGGCGTCGACCCGGCGAGCGTCCCGGCCGACGCGCTGACCGCCTCCGGCTCCGGCCTCGACCCGCACATCTCCGTCGCGTACGCCAAGGAGCAGGTCGACCGGGTGGCCGGGAACCGCGGCCTGCCGGTGGAGGCCGTGACCAAGCTGGTCGACGAGTACACCGAGAGCCGCTCGCTCGGCTTCCTCGGCAACGAGGGCGTCAACGTCGTGCTGCTCAACAAGGCGCTCAGCGAGCAGAAGTGACATCACCTCGCACAGACGGGTGACCGGGCCGGCCCGGGCGCGGGAGGAGACCTCCCGGGCCCGGGCCGGCCGACCCGCGTCCGCAGACGTGCACCACTTTTCGATGGAAAGAGCAGTGCCCATGGCCCGCGACCTCACCCCCGGCACCGGCAACCGCGGCGGCCGCCTGAGGGTGTACCTCGGCTCCGCGCCGGGGGTCGGCAAGACCTATCGGATGCTGGACGAGGCCCGGCGCAGACAGCAGCGCGGGGCCGACGTCGCGGTCGGGTACATCGAGTGCCACGGCAGACGCCACACCGAGGCCATGCTGGCCGGCCTGGAGGTCCTGCCACGGGTCCGGCGCGCCTACCGGGACGCCGAGTTCGACGAGATGGACCTCGACGGCGTGCTCGCCCGCCGCCCGTCCGTCGTGCTGGTGGACGAGCTGGCGCACACCAACGTCCCCGGCGGCCGGCACGCCAAGCGCTGGCAGGACGTCGAGGAGATCCTGGCCGCCGGGATCGACGTCATCACCACCGTCAACATCCAGCACCTGGAATCGCTGAACGACGTCGTCCGGAAGATCACCGGCATCCCGCAGCGCGAGACCGTCCCGGACGAGGTGGTCCGCCGGGCCGACCAGATCGAGCTCGTCGACATGGCCCCGCAGGCGCTGCGCCGCCGGATGGCCCACGGCAACGTCTACCGGGCGGAGAAGGTGGACGCCGCGCTCTCGAACTACTTCCGGGTCGGCAACCTCACCGCCCTGCGCGAACTCGCCCTGCTCTGGGTGGCCGGGCGGGTGGACGAGGGCCTGCGCGACTACCGGGCCAGCCACAACATCGACCGGGTCTGGGAGACCCGCGAGCGGGTCGTGGTCGCCCTCACCGGCGGCCCCGAGGGCGAGACCCTGATCCGCCGCGCCGCCCGGATCGCCGACCGCACGGCCGGCGGCGAGCTGCTGGCCGTCCACGTCTCCCGCAGCGACGGCCTGGCCGGCGCCTCCTCCGGCGCGCTCGCCCAGCAGCGGCAGCTGGCGGAGGCCCTCGGCGGCAGCTACCACGTGGTGGTCGGCGACGACGTCCCCACCGCGCTGCTCACCTTCGCCCGCGCCCACCACGCCACCCAGCTGGTGCTCGGCACCAGCCGCCGCGGCCGGATCAACCGCTTCCTCACCGGCCCCGGCACCGGGCAGACCACCGTGGACGCCTCCGAGGACATCGACGTCCACATGGTCACCCACGAGTTCACCGGCCGCGGCCGGTTGCCCTCGCTCGGCCGGCGCCACTCCCGACGCCGCACCTTCGCCGGCTACCTGGCCGGCCTGGCGGTGCCCTGGCTGCTCACCGCCCTGCTCTCCCAGGCGCACCACAGCATCAACCTGACCACCGACGCGCTGATCTTCCAGCTCGGCGTGGTCATCGTCGCCCTGCTCGGCGGAGCCGTGTCGGCCCTGCTGGCCTCGGTCGTCGCCTCGGTGCTGCTGAACTACTACTTCATCCCGCCGATCCACAGCCTGACCATCGGCGAGACCAACAACATCGTCGCCCTGGTGGTCTTCGCCGCCATCGCGCTCACCGTCTCCACCGTGGTCGACCATGCCGGCCGGCTCACCAGCCGGGCCGCCCGCGCCACGGCCGAGGCCGAGACCCTCTCCACCCTGGCGGGCAGCGTGCTGCGCGGCGCCGACGCACTGCCCGCCCTGCTGGAGAAGTCCCGGACGGCCTTCGGCATGCGGGCCGTCGCCCTGCTCTCGCGGGTCGACGGCGAGGCGCTCGCGCACTGCGCGGGGGACCACCGGGACGACGGCGACGGGCCGCACGAGACCACCGAGGTCCCGGTCGGCCCGGACGCCGTCCTGGTGCTCACCGGCCGCCGGCTGCCCGCCGCCGACCAGCGGGTGCTGACCGCCTTCGCCGCCCACGTCGCCGCCGCGCTGGAGCGCGACCGGCTGGCCGTGGTCGCCGCCGAGGTCGAGCCGATCAAGGCCGCCGACCGGATGCGCACCGCCCTGCTCGCCGCCGTCAGCCACGACCTGCGCACCCCACTGGCCGCCGCCCGCGCCTCGGTCGGCTCGCTGCGCAGCCCCGACGTCGAGTTCTCGCCCGAGGACCAGTCGGAGCTGCTCGCCACCGCCGACGAGTCGCTGGTCAAGCTCACCCGGCTGGTCGACAACCTGCTCGACATGAGCCGCCTCCAGGCCGGCGCGCTCACCCTGCACCTCACCGAGACCCACCTGGACGAGATCCTGCCCCGGGCGCTGGACAGCCTCCCCGACCCGTACGCGCCGGTCCAGCCGCTCGACCTGGAGACCACGCCACCGGTGCTCGCCGACCCGCCGCTGCTGGAGCGGGTGCTCGCCAACGTGATCACCAACGCGCTGCGGTACAACGCCCCCGGCGCGCCCGTCCTGGTCACCGCCAGCCACCACGCCGACCAGGTCGAGATCCGGGTGATCGACCGCGGCCCCGGCATCGCACCCGAGGACCGCGACCGGGTCTTCCTGCCCTTCCAGCGCCTCGGCGACACCGACAACACCACCGGCGTCGGCCTCGGCCTCGCCCTCTCCCGGGGCCTCGCCGAGGCGATGGGCGGCAGCCTGGAGGTCGAGGACACCCCGGGCGGAGGCACCACCATGCTGCTCACCCTGCCCGCCGCCACCACCGGGCCCGCCACCTCAGCCCCCGCCGCCACCGAGCCCGGACACCCCGGGGAGGAATCGCGACATGAGTGAGATCCTGGTCGTCGACGACGAGCCGGCCCTCCTGCGCACCCTGCGGATCAACCTCAGCGCCCGGCAGTACGCCGTCCGCACCGCCGCCAGCGGCGGCGAGGCGCTCGACCGCGCCGCGCACAGCGCCCCGGACGCCGTCCTGCTCGACCTCGGCCTGCCCGACCTCGACGGGATGGACGTGCTGCGCGGCCTGCGCACCCGCAGCGCGATGCCGATCATCGTGCTCTCCGGCCGGACGGACGCCGCCGACAAGGTGGGCGCCCTGGACGCGGGCGCCGACGACTACCTCACCAAGCCGTTCCTGATGGAGGAACTGCTGGCCCGGCTGCGCGCCGTGCTGCGCCGGCCGCCGGGCGGCGTGCCGTTGGGCCGGCCGGTGATCGGCGACCACACCGTGGACCTCGCGGCCACCGCGGTGAACGGCCCGAACGGTCCGGTCCGGCTCACCCCGACCGAGTGGCGCATCCTCGCCCTGCTGCTCGCCAACCCCGGGCGGCTGGTGCCCGGGCGGCAGATCCTGCGCGAGGTGTGGGGCCCGGCCCAGGAGGGGCGCGGCAACTACCTGCGGGTCTACTTCGCCGGCCTGCGCCGCAAGCTGGAGCGCGATCCGGCCCGGCCGCGGCATCTGATCACCGAGCCGGGGATCGGGTACCGGTACGTGCCGTGACGGACCGGCGGGCGAGCGCCGGCGCCGCCCTCGTCAACGAGCCGTCAAGAGCGCTCCGGTGGACGACAGGAGGGCGTCAAGACCGCCCGGGGGCGGCGTTCCGCGGGCGTAGTGTCGGTGTCGAACGAGCGGCCCGGCTCCGTGTGGGGGAGGCCCGGGTCCGCTCCGGCAGCCGTCCGAGGACGGCCAGCAGGTGGGGGAGGGGCGGGGGGGGGAAGGGCGCGCCCCCCCCGCCGCGCGGGCGGCCGCGGGGGCGCCCCCGCGAGGCCCCCCGCGGGCCCGCGCCCGCGCGGGGCCCGCCC